>DASPJH010000154.1:0-5749 GCA_035628715.1 Bacteroidia bacterium | reverse complement strand
TTTGACCTGCCGGTTAAAGACAGCTACAAGCCCCGGCTTTCAAAAAGCTTTCTCATTTATGAGATGGACGAGAACTTTAAACATCACAAGGGTTTTTATCCATACGCCGAAATAAAACAGCGGGTGTTGGACAAATGGGGCGACACCATTAAAGTGCGTCCCGGCAAATACACTTTTGCCGCCTGGGGCGAGGACTTTATAAACGATGCCACCGATGGCGTGCACCTGAACTACGTGGACGTGCTGGAAGAAAGCGAGCCCATGTTCTCCATGGCGTTGCAGCGGTTTGCCTTTGACGAATCGCGGAAGGTGAATTGCCACGTGGACTATTGCCAGTATAAAGAGGGCCGCAAATGGCACAAATGTTTTACCGACGATGGCAATACGCTGGGCTTTTACACCGACCGTGAGCGCAGGGTGGTGAACATAGGCCACGGGCAAACCCGTTCTATGGCTATTGTGGCATCGGACCTGGCCGGTTTTACAGATTCCATTAATTTTATCCTGCTGGGCGATTCTACCCAGGAACATTTTATGTCTAAAAGCCGCAACTTTAAGGCTAAGGAAACATTTGCCTATCCTGGAAAGGCATTTACCCACACCGATAAAAACTACATCTTTACCATTCCCAAAGGTGCCCTGTACGATACCATTGCGGTAAACACTAAATACACCCCTGCCAAAACCAAAACACTTAATGCAGGCTATGTAACCATTATGGATGCCGATATTCCGCTTGATAAGGCCTTTACAGTGTCCATTAAGCCTGCCATTACCAAAGGTATGGATACCGACAAGCTGCTGGTGGTGCGGCTTACCGGCAGAAACCTCGGCTATAAAATATCCGAAGGGGGCACATACAAAAACGGGTATGTAACCGCTATCAGCAAAACGTTTGGCGTGTTTAGCGTGGCGTATGATAATGTGAAACCATCCATTACCCGCTTCCGCCAAAAGGGGGACGTGGTTGCAGTAAGCATTTCAGATGCTTTGAGCGGGATAGACAAATACAACGCATATATTAATGGTGATTGGTTTTTAATGGAATACGACGCCAAGGACGATTTACTTTGGGGTACTTTGCCCGCCGAACTTTCAGCCGGTCAGCACGAACTGAAAATTATTGTTAGTGACGAAAAAGGGAATACCAATACCTTTGTGCAAAAGGTAAGTAAGTAAAATGGCATTAAAAGAAGGCGACCGCATACCGGCATTCAGCGTTAAAAATCAAAAAGGAAAAACCGTTACACCTGAAAGCCTGAAAGGCAAAAAAGTGGCTTTGTTTTTCTATTCGGAGGCCGGCACGCCTACCTGCACCCTCCAGGCTTGCAATATGCGGGATAACTACAAGCTGCTGAAAAAAGCGGGGTATACCGTGCTGGGAATAAGCCCCGATACCGTTGAAAAACAACAGAAGTTTATTGAAAAATGCCAGTTGCCCTACGACGTGTTGGCCGACACCGAACTGGAAGCGGCCAAAGCCTTTGGCGTTTGGGACTGGAAAACCCTGTTTGGAAATACCTATATGGGCATCCATCGCACTACTTTTATTATTGACGAGAACGGTATCATAACTAATATTATCCGCAAAGTACAGTCAAAAAAACACGCTGACCAGATATTGAAGTAGTATCCTTCCGGTCGCTACCACTATTATGTCTTTGTCTTCTTGCACTTCTAAACTTGGCGGGCTATTTTTCAGGTTATGGTTTAGGAGCGTTACAGGCAGGTTTTCAGAGGCCGTATCGTATAATAAACAAAAAACGCCGGGCATTGCCGGCGTTTTATTCTATAGCTTTGTAACAGTTATTACTTATTCAATACCTGCTTCACCAGTTCGGCGGCTTCCTTCAGCAGGATGGCCGAATACACTTTCAAACCTGACTCATCAATCAGTTTTTTGGCTTCTTCAGCATTGGTACCCTGCAGGCGCACGATAATGGGCACAGGAATGTTACCTATTTTCTTATACGCTTCTACTACACCGGCAGCTACACGGTCGCAACGAACGATACCTCCAAAAATGTTAATAAGGATAGCTTTTACGTTAGGGTCTTTCAAAATGATACGGAAACCGGCTTCAACAGTTTGGGCATTTGCGCCGCCGCCTACGTCCAGGAAGTTAGCAGGCTCACCGCCTGAAAGCTTGATAATATCCATGGTAGCCATGGCCAAACCAGCGCCGTTTACCATACAGCCCACGTTACCGTCCAGCTTCACATAGTTCAGGCTGCTTTCTTTGGCTTCCACTTCCATAGGATCTTCTTCGCTTATATCACGCATAGCTGCGTAGTCGGCATGGCGGTACAAAGCGTTCTCGTCAAGGCTCACCTTAGCGTCAACAGCTATAATCTTATCGTCTGAAGTTTTCAGCACAGGGTTGATTTCAAACATGGCCGAGTCGGTTTCGTTGTAGGCATTGTACAATGCTTTTACAAATTTCACCATCTGCTTGTAGGCTTCGCCGCTCAGTCCCAGGTTAAAGGCAATCTTACGTGCCTGGAAATCCTGCAGGCCCACGCGGGGGTCTACCATTTCTTTCCAAATTTTTTCAGGCGTATCGTGTGCCACCTGCTCAATGTCCATACCGCCTTCTGTGGTATATACTATCACATTCTGGCCGGTACCGCGGTCAAGCAGCACGCTCATATAAAACTCTTTGGTTTCTGACGGTCCGGGGTAGTATACATCCTGGGCCACCAGCACCTTGTTCACTACTTTACCTTTAGGACCGGTTTGGATAGTCACCAGCGTACCGCCCAGCAGGTTGGTTGCAATGGTTTTTGCATCCTCCACGCTTTTTGCTACGGCCACACCTTTTTGTTCGTTACCAATCACACGGCCTTTACCGCGACCGCCGGCATGTATCTGGGCTTTAATCACCACAAACTTGCTGCCGGTGGCGTCCTGCATTTTTTGCGCAGCCTGTGCGGCCTCTTCAGGCGTACTGGCCACAATGCCTTCTTGCACGGCTACACCGTATTTTTTGAGGATTTCCTTCCCCTGGTATTCGTGAATATTCATGCGTTCGTATTAAAACTGTTTTGCGGGCGAAAATAGGTGAATACAGCTAAAATGGAAAATGTTTTTAACCGTGCGGTACATACCTTTATATTTGCACCAGTATTTCGCCTCTGAAAACAGTCATCTTAACAGCCGGAATAACCGGTTAATCACCTTCCATCCGGAAGATTTAAAAGTCCCAGCGAGAGTATAACCTGCCGGGTTACTGTCCTTTTTTTACAACCTTAATTTTAAAAAATGCAATCAACATTAAAGCTGTTGCCATTAAATGTGGCGCAAATACATACATATGCCCAGTCACCTGTTCAGTTGTTCATTCAACTTGGCCTGGAAACTTTTGAACCGGTAATTGAATCCGCCTACGGTGACTTTATGGCCATGCTCAAGGATGCCTTAATTAATATGATAACGCCTGCTTTGAGTAAATCACCCGGCTTTCCGTTGGCCACACACTGGTTAATTATTGACGAATCAATTAAAACCTGTGTAGGCGGAATTGGAGCATTTCCATCGGGCAACCGGTCAGCAGTTATCGGTTACTTTATTTTTTCCGGGTTTGAAGGAAAGGGATATGCAACCGCTGCTGTATCACAGTTTACCCGGTGGCTTTTTGAGGAGGCCAGTATAACAACCGTTACTGCTTCCATACCGCCCGACCATATTGCCAGTGAGAAGGTGCTGCTGAAAAACGGTTTTGTCCAGGTTTCATCGAGCGAAGAGGTTTGGTTCGCACTGTATAAGTAAAACAGGCAGCAATATTGATTAAAAAAAACAGCCGCGCATCGTGCGCGGCTGTTACATATACAGAACCCATTAACCCAGAATTTATTTTGGTTTTGCACTGCCGGGGGCTTTTGCCAGTATATCTTGCACTTCGCGCATACTGTTCACCACAATCCAGTCTTTGCGGCGTATTACCGCGCGCCGCCTGCCAAACAACCCAAAAAACCGGCGCTCTTTCAGCTCACCACGGTAATTATTATATACATAGTATTGCACCTTGCCGTTCACTACCCGTGAACCGTAAACGCTTATCACCTGCTGATTTTCAGGAATACAGCCACAATTATCGGCAGTTATAATTTTTTTGGTTACATAATTAGCATCCAGCACCGAGCTGTCGCCTGATACGTAAGCTGTCCTGCTTTTCAGCCCCTTGGTTTTTACATAACCGGCTTTCCAGTTTTTATATATGGTTTTCTCCATAAAGTTGGCCATTGCAATCACCGGCGCAGCTGCAACAGGAGGTAGCTTATCAGGATTAAAACCAATGCTGCCCCCAATGCTGCCAATACCGCTGAAAGAATAGTAACTTTTACCATTTACCTTTTCAATATTCATTTTGCCTTTATCGGTAGTTTTCCAGCCGCGTCCTTTATCGTCGGAAAGATAAAAGTTCATCGAGGGGTCAGGTGAAGGCGCAGGTATCCGCACTATAAGCCCCGTGTCGCATAATTTTTCAATGGGTTTGCCGGTTTTCTTATTAGTAACCGATAGGTAAATCATTCCCCCACTGATAAGGCAATTGCCGTTAGCGTCACGGGTGGTGGTTCCGGTAGCCCGCATTTGGGTAGGAGTGAGGGCCTCGGTTACCTTTATTTCAATATCATTTACGGTCAGCCCGTCGGGCAAGCAATCACCGGCTATGTATACCTGTGCGCCGTTGGGCGATGTGTATAAGGTGTCTTTTACATCACGGCTGGCCTTTTCTTCCACAACCGTTTCAGTACTCTTTATCACCGGTTTCAGCCGCAGGGTAATTTCCACCCTGCGGTTTCTGCTTCGCCCGGCAGACCGGGCATTATCCGCCAGCGGCTTTTCCTCACCAAAAAAAGACTGGCTGGCTGAAATCTTCCACCTATTATTAAGGTATGCATTTACCGCTGCCGCTCTTTTTTGTGATAGCTGCTGGTTGTACCGGTTGCTTCCTGCCCAGTCTGTATGCCCGGTAACAGTTATGCTTTCAATCAGGCTGGCAGGGTGCGATGTAAACAGGTTGTCAAGCTGTAGCTGGTGATTTTTAGTTAGAGTATATTTATCGGTTTCAAACTGAAGGTAAACCTGTGTTTCATTTTGTGCCATACATAGCTTGCCGCCAGTAATTAATAGCAAAAGGATAATTAGCCGTTTCATATCTTATTAGTATTAAAGAGATACCGTGCACAGTTTCTATACTAATAATCCGGAAGCCATTTAAAAGATACAGTTGAAACCAATTATTTTTTAACCGCTACAAAAACTACCTTTGCACCTTCTTTTTAACCCCCTATGACCGAAAAAATCCTTATCCTCGATTTTGGTTCACAGTACACACAGCTGATCGCCCGCCGGGTGCGTGAGCTGAACGTATATTCAGAAATCCACCCGTTCAATCACATTCCTGAAATTGATGAAACGGTAAAGGGCATCATCCTTTCGGGCAGTCCGTTTTCGGTTAGGGATAATGCCTCGCCCCGGGTAAATTTGGATCAGCTGATGACGGCAGCCCCGGTATTGGGAGTTTGTTACGGCGCCCAGTTAATATCGCACGAAAGGGGAGGAGAGGTACAGCCCAGCAACCACCGCGAATACGGCAGGGCACACCTGGATATTAAGCAGCAGGATGAGTTATTAAAAGGGCTGGATGATGGCACCACCGTTTGGATGAGTCATGCCGATACCATTACAAAAGTTCCTGAAAACGCTACTTTAATAGCTGCCACCAAAAGCATCCCGGTGGCGGCCT
>DASPJH010000153.1:0-2358 GCA_035628715.1 Bacteroidia bacterium | reverse complement strand
TTTACTAGTATACAGTGCTATAGGTATTAAATAAACACTGATAATATTTACGATTTGATGAAAAACTTTGCACTTATCCTTGTAGCCATTGCGGCCTTTATGTCGTTTTCGGCCCGTTATGCTACCACTACTGAGCTGGATGCCATAGAAAAAATTGAGGCTGAATTCAGGAAGTATAACGGCGATACATTAAAATTCTGGGTACAGTTTACCGACAAAAAAAACAGCCCGTATTCGGTAAAAAACCCTGAAAAGTACCTTTCCCAACGGGCGATAGAACGCCGTAAGCGACTGGATATTAAAATAACGGAAGAAGATTTACCGGTAAACCCTGATTACATGCACCAGGTAAGCACCGCAGGCGTGGAAATGCTGAATGCCTCCCGCTGGCTTAATGGCGTAAGCGTGCAAACCAGCAACCAGGAGCATATTAAACAGATTATGGCCCTGCCCTTTGTAAAAGAGGTTAAAAAGGTAGGTGTATTTAACAGTATTGATAACGCCAATATGGATTACCTGATGGAGTTTTTCATGTCGCTGGGAAGTGAGGATTCCACCCAGATATCTGAGGGCGGAACCCGGTCAGGCTTTACAAAAGAATATTATGGCGAAGGTTTCCACCAGCTGAACATGCTGAGAGGCATGGACATGCACAACAATGGCTATACCGGCGAAGGGATTGTAATTGCCATACTTGACGGCGGGTTTATGAATGCCAATAAAATTGAGGCTTTTAAGCACCTGTATGAAAGCAACCGTATTTTGGGCACTTATGATTTTGTGAAGCGTGACAGCAACGTGTATGACGACAACAACCACGGTATGAATGTACTTTCGTGCATGGCTGCCAAAACTCCCGGAATAATGGTAGGAACTGCCCCCGGGGCATCTTACTGGTTGCTGCGCACCGAAGACGCCAACAGTGAATACCCCATTGAAGAGCATAACTGGGCTACAGGGGCTGAGTTTGCAGACAGTGCAGGTGCTGACCTTATCAACTCGTCATTGGGTTATACCACTTTTGATGATAAATCCATGAACCATAAATACTCCGATTTGGATGGTAAAACATCGCCCGCTACAAAAGCGGCTACCATTGCTGCCAAAAGGGGACTAATAATATGCAATGCCGCCGGTAACGAAGGAGACGGCGAATGGAGGTACATAGGCGCTCCCGCTGATGCAGAAGGCATTATTACCGTTGGCGGTGTTGACCCCACCGGTGCTGTTGCCAGCTTCAGCTCACTGGGACCCGCATCTGACGGCCGGTTAAAACCCAACGTGGCCGCACAGGCTACCGAAGCAATAGTGGCTTCAGTTTCAGGAAACTTTTATCCTTCGCAGGGAACATCCTTCGCCACTCCTATACTTTGCGGCATGGTAGCCTGTTTGCTGCAGGCCAACCCCGATAAATCTCCGGCCGAAATTATTAAAGCCATAGAAATGTCGGGTAACCAGTATCACCATCCTGACTCTGTTTTGGGATATGGTATTCCTGATTTTATAAAGGCCAACCGTTTTTTGGGCGGCGATAAGGCTTTTGATTACGATAAAGACCAAATAGAATCTGCACCGGATGAAGCGATGGGCGATAGCCTGATGCTTACCGTTTACCTTGTGAAGGCGCAAAAGGTGGAGGTGACGCTGAAAAATGGTTCAGGCAAAGAAGTAAAATCAGGTGTTTATCCGGGTAATACCAGCTTTAACAATTTTTACAGGATACAGCTGGAAGGCCTGGATAAACTGGGAGCCGGGCAATACCAGCTGGAAGTGTACATCAACGGTAAGAAGAAGTATACTTATAATGTGAAAAAAGGATAAATCGCCTTTTAAGGATAAAACAAGAGAGGCCCGGCGGTTTGACCCGACGGGCCTCTCTTGTTTTTACCCACTGGCAATTGAACGAAGATCCTTACAGGATGACAGGATGGGGACGTGTCATCCCCGCAGGGGAACCTCGTTCAATTTTCATCAGCTTTTACGGGGGATTAAATGACTGGCGATTGAACGAAGTTCCTCGCAGGATGACAGGTTGGGACGTGTCATTCCGGAAATAGACAAAAAAAATTCCTGATTTTATTGCACAAAATCACGTTTTTCCAATAATAGAATACAACTAAAATGTATGCATTATGGAAACTATCAATTCAGCTTACCCATCAGAAACAGTATTTGCCACCAACACTGCAGGCGTTCATGCAAACACCAGGCGGCCCGGCATGCTGCTGGACAAACTATGGCAGGAGGGCGAACTGGCCGTTCTATTTGGCGATACGGGCGTGGGGAAATCACAGTTTGCCGTACAGGCTGCCGAAGCCGTCAGCAGGGGTAAAACCATCAGCGGCTTTGCCACCAATG
>DASPJH010000152.1:0-2097 GCA_035628715.1 Bacteroidia bacterium | reverse complement strand
TCAGGTTGGCGCCTGTTTTCAGGTTGGCCTGCACTGCCGGGTCAGCAAGGTTAATGGGCGTCCTCAGGCGGTCATACTTTGCCACATCATCGGCGGGTGGTACAAAATCATTGAGGGATGAAAAGCCAAAAATCCACCAGTTGGGATTGATGGCTGGGGAGGGGTAACCTTTGGCTACGAGGCTATCGCGGTTGGACGGGTGTATAAACTGGCCTCTCCACTCTGCGCCCAATACAGCGCAGGCTCCATAGGAGCGGGTATAATCAATATCGTCTCCGTATACCTCGTAGGCGTATATGGTGCCGAAGCTATCAATATAGCCGCCGCCACCTTTGTTGTAAAAGGCTGTGCCTGCGTCCTGGGTAACGTTCAGGTTGCGCACCACTAAGTCGTTCCATTGCCCGAACCACACGCTGTCCCACGTATCGTTCGATTTATTAGTGATTTCGTAATCCACAATTACAAAATAATCGGCAAAGCTGTAGTTCCATGCGTACGATTTCATGCGCACCTGCGCCCTGAGTGGAAACTGGTGCTGCTGTATAGGGGTGGAAGTACCGGGAATAATAACGTTGCTGTCGGTAAAAACGGTTACAAAATCCTGGTGAGATATAGCCGAAGAGCTGAAAAACTCGCTGTTGGCAAGAGTAGAACGTTGCTGGATAGGCCCCGTGGCGGTAAACTCAAAACCGTCCAGTCCGGCGCGGTAGCCGGTGCTCGCATCGTCAGCCACGGTAGATACCAGTGTTTGGCCGTTTACCCTTGCGCCAATCCATAAGCCGCCTTCAAACAGGTGGTTGATGCCTGAGTTTAAAGGGTACTCCATACTGGGAAGGCCCTGCGGGTTGGTAACAAAGCCGGGGCGGCCAATAGTGCCCACGTTGCTTACAGCCAGCCCTATATTACCTACATCTGTTGCTACCTGCTCAAAAGGCACCACCTGGGCGCATACCGGGAAGGCAAACAAAAAAGAAAGAAGAAGATTCAGCAGTTTTTGCATGCGGCTGCAAATATCGGAAATCAGCCGCTAATGCATGTTAAGAAAGTTTTAAGCTATTCAGTTTGAAAACTTTGAAAGTTTATTAAACCAAATAGCCAAAATAGTTGCCCATTTACGTAGAAACCCTATTACTGATTAGCCGGCAGGTGTAAAACCTGCCGTTGTGCAATTACTGCCGCAGGAAGGGTTTTAAACCCTTCCTGCGGCAGTAATTGCACAGGATGGGATTTTATATCCCATGATATTAAAATTGAATTAATTTTTATGATGTAATCGTACCCTTACCATTTTAAATACCACATATCCCAACACCGCCAAAACGTGTACACTATTAATCACCAGCAAATACACCAGCCAAACCAGTGAGCTGCCGTATTGACCTTTATAAAACAAACCATAATAAAAGTAGGTGGTATAAATAATAAACACCGGCAACACAACCCAAAACGCTTTTTTATTATACCTATAGAGCAATAATGTTACAAGGAATGTAATAACGGAGCTGGTGTATAGAAGATAAATGTCAGTCATGGTATTTAAATCTGAAACTTTACATTTTTTTCAAAATATTGCCTGATAAACCAAGCCCAAATTTAACCCTAAACCCTTAAAAGCTCCCTACTCCACCACCAGCTTACCGTCCAATCCATTGCTCAGGCTAACAAAATAAACACCCCCAGCCCAGCCGTTGGTGTCTAACTCGATAAACTTCTGGCCCGAATAAAGCGGGATTTGCTGCACAACCCGGCCTAAATTATCGGTAATAGTAATTTCAGCGCGGTTATAAATATCATCAAACTCAATGGTTACTTTACCCTGCGAAGGATTGGGGTAAATATCCAGCTGGCCTTTGTTCTGCGGGTTAATAATGGTGGTGCCCAGTTTTTTGTCATACATCCCCAGCACATACTCACCCTTGCGTATTTTTGAAGCTACCATTCTGCCTGTTTTGTCCATTGGGTTTCCGGCATTTTGCGTGTAATACGGGTAAATCTCCCACGGTTCGCCGGGATTTTTGCGGTACAGCAGGCGCAGGCTGTCTTCGGTTTGTTTTATCAGGTCGTTATCCAGCCAGCCGCTGGTAAAGCCGCCGGGCG
>DASPJH010000151.1:0-4891 GCA_035628715.1 Bacteroidia bacterium | reverse complement strand
CGGTGAAGTAGACCTGAATAATTTTACCCTTATAGCAAAGCTAAAGCTGGTAATGCTGGGCGATACCCTGCAGGCCCGCCCACAGTTTAAGTTCATCAACCAGGAAGTTATTTCTCCCGAAGAAACCATTAACGAGGCTGGTTTACGGATAGCTTTTACTTCCATAACTCCCCCCGACCCTGAAAAGAAGACGCCCGCCCTGTATCATTTTTCCATTGGGGAACGTCCCATAGTGCGGGATTACGTGGTGCTGAAAGCCCAGGTAATGCCCTGGATTAACCTGGTATGGGCCGGTACTATTGTAATGATTATCGGCTTTGTAATGTCTATTTACCGCAGGGTGAAGGAATATATGAAAGCGGATAAGCAATAGGCTTCAACGGCAGACTCTTACATTACAATCTTTACAACCGGATATAAAATCATTAGTGTTCGAAACATCATTAATACACAGTATTCGTCGATAACCAGAGTTTTACTAATTGCGAAAACGCAGGTATTTACCCCTACCCTCTGGTGGCAATGTCGCTAAGTTTCCTTTACCCCGCAGCTAAAGCAACGTGTTACTGAATGAGGATGCAACGACTGTTGATTATTGGTGATAATTGGTTTAGTCGCCAACCTTTCATTTGTGATATGCAAAGTTGCTATGATTAACCACGTCCATTCAGTAACCCCGCGGCTTCAGCCCGGGGATGGCCTGCAAAAAGGTTTCGAACACTAATGATATAAATCCGGTTTTGTGAAATTAGAGCGGCCGGGTGGGTTTTAAACCCACCCGGCCGCAGTAATTTTATAGCAGCAGGTTTCAACCTACTGCTCAAAACCGGTCGAATCGGTTATAAAAACCGATTCTATTCATACCTGGCGGAAACTCAAAATACCTGAAAAATACCGCCGGGTTGGATAGCATAGGGTTCAACCCTATCCTTATAAACAACATCAGTACCCCCTCTCCAGCCTCAGTACCGTAACCCCCAATGGCGGCAATGTCAGCGATAACGAATGCGACCTGCCGTGCTTAGGTATGGGTGCGGTTTCCAGCTCGCCCTCATTCAGCACATTACTGCCCTGGTATTTGGATGAATCGGAGTTGAAGACTTCCGTATAATATCCCCGTTTGGGTATGCCGATGCGGTAGTTATAGCGTACCATAGGCGTAAAGTTGGCTACAAACACCAGGGAATCTCCGCTATTGTCCTTGCGCACCCATGATAAAACGCAGTTTTGGCCGTCGTTAAAATCTATCCATTCAAAACCGGCCGGGCTGAAATTCAGCTCGTACATAGCTGGTTCCGATTTATACAGCTCGTTCAGGTCCTTTAGCACAGTTTGTATCCCTTTGTGGTTGGGATTTTCATTTTCGTGCCAGTCAAGGCTGTGGTCGTGCCGCCATTCGTAGCGCTGGGCAATCTCGCCGCCCATAAACAGCAGCTTTGCTCCCGGGTGGCCGTACATATAGGCATACAGCAGGCGCAGGTTGGCAAACTGCTGCCATTCATCGCCCGGCATTTTGTTGATGAGTGATTTTTTCAGGTATACCACCTCATCGTGCGACAAGGGTAGCAAAAACCGCTCAGAAAAAGCATAAAATATACTGAACGACAGGGTATTCTGGTGATAACCGCGATATACAGGATCTTTCTGAAAATAGCTCAGGGTATCGTGCATCCATCCCATCATCCATTTCATGTCAAAGCCCAGCCCTCCATGCTCAACCGCTTGGGTAACGCCCGGCCAGGCAGTGGACTCTTCGGCTACAGTAAAGGTATCGGGGTGGTATGTATGCACAGCCGTATTAAACTCGCGCAGGAAATGAACCACATCCAGGTTTTCGCGCCCGCCGTATTCATTAGGAACCCATTCTCCCTCGTTTCGTGAATAATCCAGGTACAGCATAGATGCTACTGCATCTACCCGTAAGCCGTCAATATGATATTTATCCAGCCAGTAGAGGGCGTTGGAAATAAGAAACGAGCGCACCTCGTTCCTTCCGTAGTTAAAAATATAGCTTTTCCAGTCGTTGTGGAAACCTTTGCGGGGGTCCTCGTGCTCATACAGGTGGGTACCGTCAAAATAACCCAGGCCGTGCTCATCCGTAGGAAAGTGTGATGGAACCCAGTCCAGTATTACTCCTATACCAGCCTTGTGCAGCTCGTTCACCAGCAACATAAACTCCTGGGGCGTGCCAAAGCGGCTGGAGGGAGCAAAGTACCCGGTAATCTGGTATCCCCACGAACCATAAAAAGGGTGCTCCATTACGGGCATAAACTCCACGTGGGTAAAGCCCATGTATTTGCAGTAGCCGGGCAGGTCCCTGGCCATCTCGGTATAGCTCATAAAGCGTTCTCCGTCTTCGGCCACCCGCCGCCATGAGCCAATGTGCACCTCGTAAATGGAAATGGGCTTAGCCAGCGGGTCGGTGCGGTCTTTCATCCATTTTTTATCGCTCCATTTAAAGTCTAAATCCCAGGTAATGGAACCCGTTTGCGGCGGGTTTTCCCAATGCACGGAAAAGGGGTCGCCTTTTTCTGCTGAATAGCCGGTGTGGCTCTCAATAAAGTATTTGTAGTATTCTGCTTTTTTTAAGTGAGGGATGAATCCTTCCCAAATGCCCGAGCCGTCCCAGCGGACTTTCAGCTGGTGCGAGCCTCGGTTCCAACCGTTAAAGTTGCCTACCACCGAAACATACCGGGCATTGGGAGCCCATACGGCAAAGTATACACCGGTTTCACCCTCGTGCTCCATTATATGAGAGCCAAATTTTTCATATAACCGGAAATGCTTCCCGGCCTTAAACAGGTTGATATCAAAATCCGTAAACCGTGAGCAGTGCATATAGCCGTTTTCCGGGACCGGAGTTATTTTCTTTTCCTCTCCTTTTGCAGGTGCAGGCATTGCCTGGGTACTCTCTTTTTTACCGGTTGGTTCCATAAGTAGTGTGTTTCAGGGTTTAACTTTTTGTTTAATCCAACGGGCTAGTTCTTTCCGGCCATTTGCTGTTCCATAATGGCTTTTATACCGCGTATAGGTATCAACACCCAGTCGGGGCGGTTGTTCAGTTCGTAGTTCAGCTCGTATATGGCTTTTTCCAACAGGTAGGTTTGCACCAGCATTTCCAGGTCATCCACTTCCAGGGGGATAAACGACTGTCCCTTTGTGGTTTCCAGGTAGGCCTGTATAAAAAAACTGCTCATATAGTGGTACCATTCTTCGGCAAAAGGTATCAGTTGCTTGTAATCTTCCTGGCGTATGTGGTCGTTCAGGAAAATGCCCCCGTAAGCAGCATAGTGGAAGGAACGTATCATTCCTGCCACGTCTCTCAACGGCGAGCGTTTCAGCCTGCGTTCACTGTAGCTGCGGGCCGGTTCGCCTTCAAAGTCAAGGATGATCAGATCTTTGCCTGAAATCAGTACCTGGCCCAAATGATAATCGCCGTGGATGCGGATTTTTGAGGCTTCAACCTTCTGGCGGTAAATACGTTTCAGCACTTTCAGTATATCGTCCTTCATATTCAGCACTTCTTCAGCTTCTGCTCTCAGGTGTTCAGGCAGCTTTTGAAGGTTACGGCTCAGGTTCTGGAAAGTGCTGCGCACCAGTGTCTGGAAGGAAGAATAGAGGGAGCGCTGGTAATGGAGCGAGAAGGGTTCGGGCTTAAAGTCGGGCGACTCATTGTCAGAAGCCAGGGCTACGTGCATATCGCCGGTGCGTATGCCCAGCAGGCGTACTCTTTCAGCCACCGAGGCATCCAAAAGTACCCGCAGTTCTTCGGGCACCTGTTCAAAAATTACAGGGTCAATAAAACTTCCCATTAATTCTGAACCCTGCCTTTGCCGTCCTTCTGAAAGTATCACTTCATAAAAACTTTCCAGCCGCTCCAATATGTAGCTCCAGGCATCGCCATTGTTTTGCACCATTTCCTGCATCATTCCCAGCACCATGCTTTGGGTACCGTAGTTCCATTCAAACGAACCTGCGTATGCCGGAATATTCCGGAATCCTGCTTTTTCAGTAAGAAAACGGGTAATTTCCAAATCCGGGTTGATGGCCTTATCCACCTTCCTGTAAATTTTCAGGTAAAAGGTTTTATCGTACACCAGCGAAGTATTGCTTTGCTCTGCCGACAGTATTTTTGACTGTATCTTACCGTTTTCTTTATAGAATTTTTTTAGGAAACGGCTGCCTGTAAAGTTGATTTCTCCCCCGTTTACTGATATGTCCCTGTTCAGGGCCATGCGCAGGTAAATTTCCTGTTGGTATGGCGCCCCAAACATGGCATCGTACAGTATGCCGGTAGTGTCGCCAACCTTCAGCCTGCATATTACCGCCAAGGGGTAATTTTCTTTAATGCGCTTTGCCGTACCGTTGTTGGCAAATGCCACCGGAAGATGGTAAATCTCAGGCAAGCCGCTTTGGTAAACCACTTCCACCAGCAGCAGGTAGGTGCTCTCGTCGCTATCTTCTGTTGGAATAGTGACATAGTCAATAATTTTAACGCTGTATATCAACCGGCTTTTACCGCCAAACCAGCGCATTTGCACCAGGTACTCAGGCAATATGGTTTCTTCCAGTTCGGTGAGCGACCAATCCAGAAGCAACTCACTCCATTTATCAATTTCTATTGTGGTCAGCGGTTTTTTCTCTTCCGCAGGCGGGGCTGTGTTTTGCAATAAAAACCATTGGCAGTCGTGCGGCCCAAGTGTAAAAAAATAAGGTGCGTCATCCTTAATGGCCGGGAATTTATTTTTGCTGAATACCTCAACCGGTATTCGTCCGCTGTATTCAGGCAGGTTCAGTTCGACTGGTTGTATATACCGGGAAAGGTTTACAATTACCAGCATGGTCTCGGCCTGGTAGGTGCGGGTAAAAGCAAGTATTTTAGTGTTTTCAG
>DASPJH010000150.1:0-2420 GCA_035628715.1 Bacteroidia bacterium | reverse complement strand
GAACTGGCGCCTGGCTAACAACTACAATGTAGCCCGTATTGGTTTTGTAAATAAAATGGACCGTTCAGGAGCTGATTTCCTGAATGTGGTGAAACAGGTTCGTGATATGCTGGGCAGCAACGCTATTCCGTTGCAGCTTCCTATCGGTGCCGAAGATAACTTTAAAGGTGTTGTTGACCTAATTAACTTCCGCGGGATGGTTTGGAACGAAGCCGATAAAGGTATGACCTACGAGGTTATTCCAATTCCTGAAGATATGAAGGAGGAAGCCCTTGAATGGCGCGAGAAACTGCTGGAAGCTGTTTCTGAGTATGACGACCATTTGATGGAGAAGTTCTTTGACAATCCTGAATCAATTACCGAGCGTGAAATCCTGGATGCTTTGCGTAAAGCTACCCTGGATATGAAAATAGTTCCTATGGTATGTGGTTCATCGTTCAAAAACAAAGGTGTGCAAACCATGCTCGACCTTGTGATGGAACTGATGCCCAGCCCGATGGATAAAGATGTAATCCGCGGTACTGACCCCGATACTGATAAAGAAGTAGTGCGTAAGCCTGATTATAAAGACCCGTTCACCGCCCTGGCTTTTAAAATTGCTACTGACCCTTACGTAGGCCGCCTTTGCTTTATCCGTGTATATGCCGGAAACCTGGCAGCTGGTTCGTATGTATACAACACCCGCTCAGAAAGCAAAGAACGTATCTCCCGTATATTCCAGATGCACGCCAACAAGCAAAACCCTGTTGACAACCTGGGAGCAGGAGATATTGGAGCTGTTGTAGGTTTTAAAGATATTAAAACAGGTGATACCCTTTGCGATGAGAACAACAAAATAGTTCTTGAAGCAATGAAGTTCCCTGAGCCTGTTATCGGGTTGGCTATTGAGCCTAAAACTCAGGCCGACGTTGATAAACTGGGTAATGCCCTTGGAAAACTTTCAGAAGAAGATCCTACTTTCCGCGTAAAAACTGATGAAGAAACCGGCCAGACTGTAATTTCAGGTATGGGTGAGCTTCACCTCGAGATTATTCTTGACCGTTTGAAACGTGAGTTTAAAGTAGAGTGTAACCAGGGTGCTCCCCAGGTTGCTTATAAAGAAGCTATTACCGCTTCGTATACACACCGCGAGGTGTTCAAAAAACAAACCGGTGGTCGCGGTAAATTCGCAGATATCCAGTTTGAAATTTCACCTGCTGACGCTGAAACTGTTGGTCTTCAGTTTGTTAATCAGGTTGTCGGCGGTAACATTCCAAAAGAATTTATCCCTGCCGTACAAAAAGGTTTTGCCACAGCTATGAAAAATGGTGTGTTGGCTGGTTATCCTATGGATAGCCTTAAAGTGCGCCTGTTTGACGGTTCATACCACGCAGTGGATTCAGACGCCCTTTCGTTTGAATTGGCAGCAAGAGGCGGTTACCGCGAGGCTTGCTCTAAAGCTAAGCCCGTGTTGCTGGAGCCTATTATGAAACTGGAAGTAATTACTCCTGACGAGTATACCGGTGATATCATGGGCGACCTTAACAAACGCCGCGGTCAGATGGAAGGTATGGATACCCGTGCCGGTGCCCAGGTGGTAAAAGCGAAAGTTCCCCTTTCAGAAATGTTCGGATACGTTACAACCCTGCGTACTATATCTTCGGGTCGTGCCACTTCAACTATGGAGTTTTCGCACTATGCTGAAGCGCCGCGCAACGTAACCGAGGAAGTATTGGCCAAAGCAAAAGGAAAATCTGTAAACGCTTAATAAGCTTATAAAAATGGTAAGCCAGAAAATAAGAATAAAGTTAAAATCATACGACTACAACCTGGTAGATAAGTCGGCTGAGAAAATCGTGAAAACGGTTAAGAGCACAGGCGCTGTAGTTAGCGGTCCCATTCCTCTTCCCACTGAGAAGAAGGTATTTACCGTACTTCGCTCGCCACACGTAAACAAAAAAGCACGTGAGCAATTCCAGGTATGCTCTTACAAAAGGCTGCTGGATATATACAGCTCAACAGCTAAAACTGTTGATGCCTTAATGAAACTGGAACTGCCCAGTGGTGTAGACGTTGAAATTAAAGTTTGATAAGCGCCATGTTAGGAATAATAGGAAAAAAAGTAGGAATGACCAGCATTTTTACCGCGGACGGTAAAAATGTAGCCTGCACAATAATTGAAGCAGGCCCCTGCGTGGTAACCCAGGTAAAAAATGATGATACCGATGGTTACAACTCAGTGCAGATGGCTTTCGGCGAACGCAAGGAGAAAAATACTCCCGCTGCATTAAAAGGACACTTTAAAAAAGCCAACACAACCCCAAAGGCTAAACTGGCTGAATTTAAAGGTATACGTGCCGACCTTGGACACGAACTGAAACTGGGAGATGTGCTTACCGTTGATATTTTTCACGAAGGTGAATTTGTTGACGTAATCGGTA
>DASPJH010000149.1:0-7496 GCA_035628715.1 Bacteroidia bacterium | reverse complement strand
AAAATGGAATATATCATCAGCAGCTATATACCCGATGTAATTTATCACGCTGCAGCCTACAAGCACGTGCCCCTGATGGAAAGTAACCCCGACGAGGCGATACGCACCAATGTAATGGGCACTAAAATACTTGCCGACCTTGCCGTAAAATACAGCATCAGCAAGTTTGTGATGGTTTCTACCGACAAGGCTGTGAACCCAACAAACGTAATGGGAGCCAGCAAGCGCATTGCCGAGATATATGTGCAATCGCTGAACAACTGGGAAGGGAACACTAAAACACGCTTTATTACAACCCGCTTCGGTAATGTGCTGGGGTCAAACGGTTCTGTTATACCCCTGTTTAAAAAACAGATTGCCGAGGGCGGACCGATTACTGTAACCCATCCTGAAATCACTCGTTATTTTATGACGATACCCGAAGCCTGCCAGCTGGTAATTGAAGCCGGCAACATGGGTAATGGTGGTGAGATTTTTATTTTTGATATGGGCCAGAGCGTTAAAATTGTTGACCTGGCCAAGAAAATGGTAAAACTGTCGGGCCTTGTATTGGGTAAAGACATTTCAATTGAATTTACCGGTTTACGCCCCGGTGAAAAACTGATGGAAGAGCTGCTGAACGATTCTGAGAACACAGTGCCTACCCATCATCCTAAAATTACTATAGCCAAGATAAAATCTTATCACTACGAGATTATTGCAGACGAAATAAACTCGCTGGTACAACTCACCGGCTCGCAAAATATGGAACTGGTAGTGCGTAAAATGAAACAAATAGTACCTGAATACGTAAGTAACAATTCTGTATACTCCTCTTTAGACATTGTTAAAATCCCATCCTGATTCCTTCTTTTTACCGTCCTTGGTTGTCAATCTGTAACGACTTGTTTTTTAGCTATTTCAGAAATTATTTAGACAAATTTTAAATTAAAGATTTTACGTACTTTTTTAGTTTGCCAACGTTTTTGCACATTATATTTGCGCCCAAATCAAGGCAAACCCACACTAATTATATGGTTTGCGGCGGTTTGTTCAACCTGTAAACAGATATGGTGAAATCCAACTTCTTAAAACCTCTTATTATACCTGCCTTTGTCGGTTTATTGTCATTTTCATCTGTGTGCGCACAAGATACCGGAGCCGGCGAAAAACTGTTTACTGAAAACTGTGCTTCGTGCCACGTTATCGAAGGCACCAAGAGCATAGGCCCGAATCTTAGAGGTGTAACAAAGAAACATAAAGAAGAATGGCTGCTGAAGTGGATTAAAAACTCACAGGCCCTGATTAGCTCTGGCGATGCTACCGCTGTTAAGTTGTATGAAGACAACAACAAAACAGTAATGAGCAACTTTGAAAGCCTGAGTGACGGTGAAATAAAATCAATCTTAACGTATGTTGAAACTGCCCAGGTTTCAACAGTAAAAGTAAATCCTGAAAACCCAGAAATAGTGAATACGAATGAATTAACAACTGCTGCAGGTAACAGCGGCTTTTACTCAAACACTACTTTATTAGTGCTTCTTGCCCTGGTAGTAGTGCTTATTCTTATAGGCATACTGCTGGGCCGTGTGAAGGGCATGATGCGCCAGATGCTGGCAGCACGTTTTCCTGACAACATTGAGCTAAACAAACCCAGCTGGTACGAAGGTAAATTCCTTCCCTGGTTTAAAAATCTTAACCCTACCATTGCAACCCTTGTAGCTGTGTTGCTGGTAGCTGTGGTAGCCGGTGGCGCTTACTTTAAGTATGCCAACACAGAAATAGGCGTTCAGCAGGGATATGCACCTACCCAGCCCATAGCATTTGATCACAAACTACACGCAGGCGATTACAAAATTGACTGCCAGTACTGCCACTCTACTGCTTCGTTCAGCAAGCAGGCCAGTGTTCCCGCAGTAAATACCTGTATGAATTGCCACAAGCACATTGATGCCAAGGATAAATACAACGGGGAAGTGTCGCCCGAAATTCAGAAAATTCGCACTGCTTACGAGAAAAATGTGCCAATTAAATGGATACGCATCCACAACCTGCCTGATTTGGCTTACTTTAACCACGCACAGCACGTAACAGTGGGCAAAGTGGAATGCCAGGCCTGCCACGGACCGGTGGAAACCATGCACAAAGTGGAGCAGTTTGCCAGCCTGCAAATGGGATGGTGCGTAAACTGCCACCGCCAGAGCGATGTGGATGTAGCTAACAACGGATACTACGAAGAACTGCACAAGAAGTTGCAGGGCATGGGCCGCAAAGCCATATCAGTTGAGAAAAACGGTGGTTTGGAATGTGGTAAATGCCATTATTAATCCTTTTAAATTTAAAAAAACACGTAAACCTTTAGCATAAAAATTCTTCATGGAAAATAAAACTAAATACTGGAAAGGTTTAGAGGAACTGAATAGAGAGCCCGGTTTTGTGCAGGCCAATAAAAATGAGTTTGCAGAAGGGCTTCCGCTTGACGAGGTGTTTAGCGAAAACAACATGAGCCTTTCGTCGAACCGCAGGGATTTCCTTAAATTTTTCGGTTTCAGCGTATCGGCTGTGGCACTGGCTGCCTGTAACAAGGCACCGGTGAAAAATGTAATTCCTTACGTGGTGAAGCCCGAGGAAGTAAATCCTGGTATTCCCAATTGGTATGCCTCTACATACGAAGGCCTGCCGGTATTGGTTAAAACCCGTGAAGGCCGTCCTATTAAAATAGAAGGTAATACTAAAGGTTATGCCGGCGGTGGTGTAGATGCATCAGGCCAGGCCTCAGTATTAGGCCTCTATGATTCAGAAAGACTGGATGTGCCTACTAAAGGCGGTCAGCCATCTAACTGGAAAACTGTTGATGGCGAAATTGCAGGAAAACTGGCTTCCATAGCTGCTGCCGGTGGCGCTATCCGCCTGGTAACAGGAACGGTAAACAGCCCTTCAATGCTGGCTGCCATTAGCGAGTTTACTGCTAAATATCCTACTACCCAGCACGTAACTTACGATGCTATTTCTTACTCGGGTATTATCGAAGCCAACAAAATGTGCTTCAATAAACCTGTAGTGCCTCAATACAAATTTGACCAGGCAAAGGTAATTGTGAGCTTTGGCGCTGATTTCCTTGGTAACTGGATTTCATCAACTGAATTCACTTACCAGTGGGCTAAAAACCGCAGGTTGTTGAATGGTGAAAAAGAAATTTCAAAACACTACCAGTTTGAGTCGCTTCTGAGCATTACCGGCTCAAAAGCTGATATCCGCATGCCTCACAAGCCCTCACAGCAAGGCGGCGTGGTAATAGCTTTGTATAACCAGATTGCCAAACTGGCCCAGCGAGATGCTATTTCAAGCGGCGCTGTTGAGTTGGGTGGTAACTCTATTGCCAATGCTGCTAAAGACCTTTGGGCTAACCGCGGCAAGTCACTTGTAGTTTGTGGTTCAAATGATCCTAATGTACAGTGTATAGTCAACGGTATTAATGAGTTACTGGGAAGTTACGGTACTACTATTGACCTGGATAACTACTCTAAACAATATGCCGGAACCGATGCAGCTTTTGAAACCTTTGTTAACGAACTGACTTCAGGTACTGCAAAAGGTGTAATATTCTGCGGAGTTAACCCCGCTTATACATACCACGATACTGCAAAGATTGAAAACGGTATTAAAAAGCTGGAACTTTCAGTAGCAATAGCTTGTGGTGTAGATGAAACGGCTAAGTTGTGTACTTATGTTTGCCCGGACAACCACTACCTGGAAAGCTGGGGCGACAACGAAGTAAAAGCCGGGTATTACACCTTTACCCAGCCTACCATCGACCGCGTGTTTGACACCCGCCAGTCGCTGGAAAGCATTCTGGTATGGGCCGGTAATAGCACCACCGCTTACGATTATATTAAAAATAACTGGCAAGCTAAACAGGCTGCCGGTTTCTCATGGAACGAGAGCATACAAAACGGTATTTATGCAGCACCTGCCCAGTCAGCTCAGGCTTATCTTACAACAGTAAGTATGAGCCAGATGGCAGCTAACATTGCCAAGCCTGCATCTGATATTGAATTTATCGCATACGAAAGCGCACACATGCGTGACGGCCGCGACGCCAACAATCCCTGGTTGCAGGAGTTACCCGATGCTATCAGCAAGGTAACCTGGGATAACTATGCCAGTATATCTAAGTTTAATGCCGATAAGCTGGATGTAAAAGAAGGTGATACAGTTAACATTTCTGTAGGTAACCTGAAACTGGAAAATGTTCCTGTGCTTATCCAGCCCGGACAGGCCCGTGATACTGTGGCTATTGCTTTGGGATACGGGCATAAAACCGGTGGCAAAGTTGCCACTGAGGCCGGCGGATTTAACGTTTTCCCTGCCCGCAGCTATAAAAATAACTTTATCAACAATACTGCTGCCGGAGTTAAGATTGAAAAAAGTGCCAAAAGCTACGAGTTGGCCCGTACACAAACCCACCACTCTATTGAGGGAAGGGATTTGGTAAAAGAGGCTTCATTGTCGGCATGGCAGAAAGACCCAAGTGCTAATAATCATGACCATCATCAACTGATTAAAAACCCTAAGAAAAACGACCAATTCTATACACTTTGGGAGGAGCATGATAACCGTGGCCACAAATGGGGTATGGCAATTGACTTAAATACCTGTACCGGTTGCGGATCATGTATAGTAAGCTGTAGCGCTGAAAATAACGTGCCGGTGGTAGGCCGCGACGAGGTTCGCCGTCGCCGCGAAATGCACTGGATTCGTATTGACCGCTACTATCGCTTCATGCCTCAAACTCCGAACCCTGATGACCAGCAGGCCGGAAGAGGCTTTACCAAAGCCGGTGACTTAGGTATTGGTGAAACTGACGGTTACACTGACGAGGAACATAAGGACTGGTTTGACCACGTAAGCGTTAGCCATCAGCCTATGCTTTGCCAGCATTGCGGTCACGCCCCTTGCGAAACCGTATGCCCGGTACTTGCTACCACTCACAGCAACGAGGGTCTGAACCAAATGACTTACAACCGTTGTATCGGTACCAAATACTGTGCAAACAATTGTCCTTACAAGGTGCGTCGTTTCAACTGGTTCCGTTACAATGACAATGATAAGTTTGACTACTACATGAATAACGACCTGGGTAAAATGGTGCTCAATCCTGATGTAACTGTTCGTACCCGTGGTGTTATGGAAAAATGCTCATTCTGTATCCAGCGCATCCAGTACGGTAAACTGCAGGCTAAGCTGCAAAACCGTAAAGTTATGGACGGCGAAATCAAAATGGCATGCCAGCAATCATGTGCTTCAGGAGCTATAGTGTTTGGTGATTTGAAAGATCCTAACAGTGAAATAAGCCGCCTGTATCGTAACCAGCGCGCTTATCACCTGCTGGATGAGCTGAACACCCAGCCTGCTATTGTGTATATGACAGAAATACGCAATAACGATTATCCTTCTGCCTCCAGCCAGCAAGACCACGCTAAAGCCGGACACGAAGAATCAGAAAATCACAAACACTAATTAATTAAACGACTAATTTTTTAAATAGAAATTATAAGCCATGTACGAATCGCCCATAAGAGAACCGCTTGTAACAGGGGGAAAGACCAATGCCGATGTTACCAGGGACATCACTCGTCCGCTGGAGAACAAGCCAACTAAGGCCTGGTGGATAGGCTTCATTATTTCGGCATTTTGCTTGTGCCTTCTGCTTTGGAACCTATGGACCTCATCCACTGTGGGTTTGGGTTTGTGGGGTATTAATAAAACAGTAGGCTGGGCCTGGGATATCACCAACTTCGTGTTTTGGGTGGGTATCGGTCACGCCGGAACCCTTATCTCGGCCATCCTTTTGCTGTTCCGCCAGAAGTGGAGGATGTCCATTAACAGCTCAGCAGAAGCGATGACAATTTTCGCTGTGTTGTGTGCGGCAATATTCCCGCTGTTCCACATGGGTAGGGTTTGGATAGGTCCTTACTGGGCGCTTCCGCTTCCCAATGCCTTTGGTTCACTGTGGGTAAATTTTAACTCTCCGCTGCTTTGGGATGTGTTTGCAATTTCAACCTACTTTTCGGTATCACTGCTATTCTGGTATATCGGTTTGATTCCTGATATTGCCACAGTACGTGACCGCGCCACTACCAAAGTGCGAAAATTCATATACCACTTCTTTGCTATGGGCTGGGACGGTTCAGTTCGCACCTGGGCCCGTTACGAGGTCGTATCGCTTATCCTGGCCGGTGTTTCAACTCCCCTGGTACTTTCAGTGCATACGATAGTATCTATGGACTTTGCTACCTCGGTAGTACCCGGATGGCACACTACCATCTTCCCGCCTTATTTCGTTGCCGGTGCTATCTTCTCCGGTTTCGGTATGGTGCTTACCCTGCTGGTAGTTGCCCGTAAGGTGATGAACTATGAAAACTACATTACATCAGGTCACCTGGAAGCGATGTGTAAAATTGTAATGCTTACCGGTTCTATGGTAGGTTTGGCATATATCACTGAGTTCTTTATTGCCTGGTACTCGGGCGTACAGTATGAGCAGTATGCATTCCTTAACCGTATGAGCGGTGAATACTGGTGGGCTTACTGGAGCATGATGACCTGTAACCTTATAGCTCCCCAGGTATTCTGGATTAAATGGGCGCGTACAACCCCATGGTTTATTTTTGTGATGTCAATCATTGTAAACATCGGTATGTGGTTCGAGCGTTTCGTAATTATCGTAACCTCGCTGCACCGTGATTACCTTACTTCAAGCTGGGTGATGTATTATCCTACCTGGACAGAAGTTGGCATTTTTGTAGGTTCATTTGGGTTATTCTTCACACTGTTCTTCCTGTTCTGCCGCTTCCTGCCGGTAATTAATATCGCGGAAATTAAATCCATCCTGCCTCACAAGCACGATGACCACCATGCACCCAGCGAGCACCCTCACGAACATATTGCATACAGCAATGAAAACCCTGCTCCCGGGCATACTAACTTTAACAACGACAATCATTAATTCTGAATAAAGTAACCGATGATAAAAAAGAACGATAATATGCTGTACGGTATCTATGATGATGCCGACCGGTTTCTGAAATCGGCATATAAGATGAAAGAGATGGGTGTAAAAGTGGATGATTGTTACACTCCTCACCCGGTTCACGGTATAGAAAAAGCGATTGGTATTAAAAGAACCCGTCTTACCATCGGGGCTTTTATATGCGGCTCGGTAGGTACACTTTCAGCTGTTGCGCTGCAAATGTTTACCAATACTTCAGACTGGCCGATGAATATAGGTGGTAAGCCTAATACGGGTTTTATAACCTCCTTTATTCCTGTAACTTTTGAATTAACCGTATTGTTCACCGCGTTTGGTATGGCCATACTGTTTTTCTACCGCACTAAAATGGTGCACGGCCAACGTGAGAAGCTGGTAGACCTTCGCCAAACCGATGACCTGTATATTATAGCCATTGACCTCAATGAGCAACACAGCCTGGAGTTAAACAGGGATACCGTTGGGC
>DASPJH010000148.1:0-2026 GCA_035628715.1 Bacteroidia bacterium | reverse complement strand
CTACAAGGCTTACTACCACCACAGCAATAGCCCCGGTGGCGCCGGAAATCATTCCCGGCCTTCCGCCAAAAATTGATGTTATAAATCCTATAATAAATGCTGAGTATAAACCTATTAACGGATTAACATTGGCTATTATGGAAAACGCCACGGCTTCAGGGACAAGCGCAAGCGCTACTGTAAGACCGGATAAAATTTCGTCTTTTACGTTAATTTTTTTCTTGCGCAGATGTTCAATAAAGGTCATTAAATGATAATTAAATATGATTGCAAATAGAAAATGTGGTCAGATTTCGACTAAAAATCAAACAGGGGATTGTAATTATAAATAACGGATAGAAAGAAACTCAAGGTGGAGTTGGAATGGAAATAATACAGGGTTTTTTCATCAGAGCTGCAAAAATACAGTTTTACAATTAGAATTGCCTGAAACCGGTTTGAAAAGTAACCAGTAAGCTACCATCCTCATTCAGTAACCCGTGACTTTAGCCGGGGGTATTAAGTTAAGAATTTTACTTCCTTTTTTCCTCATCCCGAATTTACCTCAAAGTTTCTTCCCTTACCAGGGCGGCGTTCAAGGTGGCAGGAGTGCTGGTAACCGGGGATGAGGGAACCCAGCGCTTTCGCGAGAAAAAAAATCTTCCCAAAAAGTTGCACAAAATCCTCTTTTTCCAATTACTACATAAATACTATCAATTATGTCGTTTTATGAACCCTACTACACCCCGTTAACAGGCCGCTCAGGCGCTGATGTGCTTTCTGAAGAGATGAATACCGCAGAGCCGGGCAGATTGTTTGGCGAGTTCTGGCGCGAGGGCGAACTGGCCGTTTTGTGCGGTGCCGAAGGCGCCGGGAAATCTATTCTGGCTTTACAAATTGCCGATTCTATCAGCAAAGGCAAACCGATTGAAGGTTTTGCTCTGGACACCGAAGCCCAACCGGTAATGTACCTGGACCTTTCCACTCCCGACCGGGTGTTTTATAAACGCTACACAGCCGAAGGAATGGGCGGGCATAATTTCAGCGATACTTTTCACCGGACCTTTATGTACAAGCTGTTTTATGATTACAACCGATTTAAAAGCGAGTTTGCCAAATCGCTGGCCGACGAGGTGAAATGCAGGCAAATAAAAGTGCTGGTAATAAACTGCCTTGAATCCATAAAAAATCTCGCAGGTGAAAACTTTATTATCCCGCTGGTGAAACGGTTGCAAACCCTGTACGGGGTGTCCGTCCTTTTGGTAAGTGGCATCCGGCAGGGAACAGAAGGCAAAAAGCTGACCTTGGGCAGCATGGCCAACAAACGACTGGCCGGTGTGGCCGACAGCGTGTTTGCTTTGGGCAAAAGCAATAAGGAGGACGACCTGCGCTACCTGGTGCAGCTGAAAAGCGGAGCCGGTAAGATTGTTTACAGCGGAGAAAATACCGCCATCTTTAAAATTACCAAACCGTCCAATTTTTTAGGTTTCGAGCTGGTGGGCTTTGAAGAAGAATACGGCCACATGGCCGAAAAACTAAGTGAGCTGGAAAAATCCATCCTTAATCTTCAATATAACAACACCGAATTGTCTTACGGTAACATAGCAAACATGCTGGGTACCAACAAAATGAAAGTAAAACGCACCCTTGCCAAACACCGCAACCGCATGAAACGGGCGCCGGTTGCGAACGGTGCGAACGGTGCGAACGGAAACGTACCGGACGCTGGGGAGGAGATTGATTTGGATGAGTAAAGTTATAATTAAAATGAGCCCGAGATAAGCTAACATGGTTCAACCGGGCGTCATTGCGAGCAGGCAACCTTGTCGCCAAACGACTTTGAATTACCGGAGCGAAGCAATCTTATATAACTCATTAGTAGTAACCAAAAGTGTCCACAAAATTAGCCGTAACAGCGTAACACGCGTAACAAAATGTCCGAATCAGAATTTACAGGATTTAAGAATGGGTAGAATTAATCTTAGGAGAATTAAACATCAGTGATAAGCTAAGATGGTTCCACCGGGCGTCATTGCGAGCAGGCAAC
>DASPJH010000147.1:0-8979 GCA_035628715.1 Bacteroidia bacterium | reverse complement strand
TGCTCCATCTAAAAATTCAGGGTGAGTTCCATCAATTACTGATTTAAGGTGCTCATCTTCTACCTCAAGAGTGTGATCATGACCATTTGTTAGCTCATTAATCCGCGCCTGGTTAATATCAAATCCCACCGTTTGGTATTTTTTAGCAAATTCAACAGCAAGGGGAAGTCCTACATACCCCAGCCCAATTATCGAGATTTTGTTCATATTTCTTTAATTACCTGTTCCAGATTAGTAAATTATGTTCGGTTAGCACCCTATCCTTTTGCTCTTCAAACTGAGCGCTTGTATACACTACGTATTTTATCTTTTTATTGATAATACTTTCAGCTTTTTCAGTCAGTTTACCAAGATATTCCCGGTTAATATCTCCAACAATTACAAGGTCTATAATAGGGGTGTCTATCCCTTTTCCAAGTTCCCCTGTCAGATATACTCTTTCAAGTTGCCCGAGGTTCGAAAGCACTTGTTCTACTACGCGATCAAGGCCGGTGTACTTAAACAGGATACTATTAATGTCTTTAAAAAGTGGATGTAACGTATTAGCACTGAATAGTTTTTTGTTTCCCTGCATGGTGCTGTTAAGCAACCCCGCATCTTCCAGCCTGTTCAATTCCTGGCGTATGGCATTGCTACTCTCACCAAACTCAGTTTCAAGACCACGCAAGTGCGCTTTGTTGGCAGAGTTCAGGAAAAATTTGAGTAGAAGCTTTACTCGGGTTTTAGAAGAGATAAGAGTGTCTAACACAGTACTTAACTGTTAGCGATTTACTTGTAGCCATACACAGCTTCGCCGCGTCAGTCCCATTTACGGAACCGATATTGAGTAGAAAAACTACTCAAAGTTAAAATTGTTTTCAAATAAATCAATTTTTTACCGCAAAAAGATATCAGCTCCACCCCAAAAACATACAGGCGGAACTAATCGCTACTTGAAACCAAGCATACGTTTCCATAAAGGCGGCCGCTTTTCAGATTCATCTTCGTAATAGCCATAACCATAGCCGTAGCCGTAACCATAACCGTAACCGTAACCATAGTTTCCGTAGCCATAGCCATAACTACCGTAGCCATATGGACTACCCATCTTAACATCGTTTATTATCAGGCTAAGATTAATTACCTGTTTCTGTTTATAAAGGCTATCAACGAATGATACCATCTCCCTCAGTGTATAGTTCTGACGGACAACATACAGGTTTATATCCGATAACTTTGTAAGCTCAAAAGCATCAGAAACAATTCCAAACGGCGGTGTATCCATTACTATGTACTCAAACTCCTCTTTGAGCTCGCTCATCAGCTTTGAAAATTTTTCGCTCAACAGCAACTCTGAAGGGTTTGGAGGCGTAGGCCCGGCAGCTATTAAATACAGGTTATCAAATTTTGTAGGCTGGATAATCTGTTCTTTGGTAGAGCGGCCCACTACATAAGTAGATATACCGTGTTCGTTGGTAAGGCCAAAGTCATTATAAATTTTTGGCTTGCGCAGATCTATACCCATCAGCAGAGTTTTCTTCCTGCCTATGGATAATATACTGGCTATATTAATAGAGCAGAACGTTTTTCCTTCCCCGCTTATACTCGAAGTAATAAGTATAGTTACATTTTTCTTTTCGGGTATCATAAACTGGATGTTACTCCGAATGGCCCGGAAACGCTCACTAATTGAAGACTTGGGGCTTTCAAATACAACCAGGTTGGTTTCCTTTTCACTATGGCCAATGCCCCCAACAATAGGTATCTGAGTAAGGCTTCTTATATCGTTTACAGAACGTATTTTATTATTAAAAAACTCAAGAAGTGAAACAACCAGGATAGGTATTATAGCGCCAATAATGCCTCCCAGGGTAAAAATCACTTGTGAGTTAGGAGCAATTTTTTTATTGACCCTAGCGCGATCAATTATTTTGTTATCGGGACGGGTAGACGCCTTTACAATACCAAGCTCAGCCCGGCGTTGCAACAAAAAGTTATAAATATTCTCGCTAACTTTAAATTTACGCTGTATTTGGAACAGTTCCCGTTCTTTACCGGGTAAAAGATCTATTTCAGACTGCATCAGTTGCAGCCTTTCACTTACATCTTCAGAAGCTACTTTAATTGATTTTATATTGTTATTTACTGTTTCCAGCAGGCTATTGCTGTAATCTGTAAGATTACTCAGGGTTTCTATCAGTAAAGGGTTCTTTTTGCCGCTAATTTCCGCCTGGCGTTTGTATTGCACCTGTAGCTCTATAAGCTGTTGCACCTGTTCGCCAAGCGTTCCCGACTCAAGGCCAACCAACGATGGGGCTATAATTTCTTTTGTAAAATCTTTACGCTCCAGGTACTCTTTTAAATAATTGAGGTAATTAAGCTGCAACTGAAGGCCTGATCTTTCATCCAACACCGCCTCCAACCTATTAAGCAAAATGCTTGTTTGAGCAGATATATCTACGGCGTTTTTCTTCACCCTGAATTCTTCCAGTTTACCTTCCACCAGTTGCAATGAATCGCTGATGGTACCCAATTGCTCTTCTATAAACAGTATCGCGTTAGAAACAATTCGGTTTTTCTCTTCCAAACCGGTTTCAAGAAAATAATCCTGGAGCTTATTCAGGTAGGCAGCCATTTTTTCGCGGCTATTACCTGTTAATGCCATTTTAACACCTGCCGAACCTTTTGATAGAGGCTCGAGAGTAAGTTTTGACTGGAAATCTTTAACTATGTCAATATTCTTTTTTAAATGTATCCTGACACTGTTACCTGCTGAAATGGTTGAATCCGTTTTAACAACCCTAAACCTGTAGCAAGGACTCTCATACCATTTCCCATATTCCAGTTTACCGGAAACAAGATTGCATCCTTCGGCTTTAACAGGTTCCTGCGTTAACAGGTTAAAGGGCAATCCTTCATTTTCTGTTTTAAGAACAAATGTTTGAGGACTCTCCAACTGTATAACCATGCTTAGGCCAACAGGCTGTATGTGTGATGAATCAAACTGAACCTTTATAGGTGATTCAGAACCATAAACCTCATTGGATATAGCGCGGCCTACTGAAAAGTACTGAACGTTAAAATCGGAATTCCGAACAACCTCATTATTCAGCGCAAACGACTTAAGAGTTAAGATTGAGTTTTCAAAAATTAACCTGGAATCACTAAAGAACAGGGCCTGTAAATTGCTACCGCTCAATCCCTGATTCTCTTTCTCTTCCTGCAGCAGCATGCTTGCTTCTACATGATACACGGGCTTAGTATACCTGTTTACAAGGAATGCTATAAAAAGGCCAATAATAACACTAAGAATTATAAAAGGCAGAACGCCTAAAATATTAGTAAAAATAAACTTTTTAAGATTAAAGCCTTCGTTTACCTGCGTGTTACCGAACCCCCGGGACTGGTCTGAGGGATTAATTTCTGCTGAAGGAATATTCATCTACTGTTCGCTTTCTGTTTATTATCTTAAATAGTTTAACAACAACAACGTAGTTGTTATAAGGGAAAGGGTTGTGGTAAGCGTTTGCAAACCATTTACGCCAACACCGTATGCACGTCTTTTCAATGGCTCTACATACAATAAATCATTGGGCTGAAGAAAATAATAGGGTGAGTTGACGATATTTTTATCCAGCACATTCAGGTAATGTAGCTTAGCTCCGTTAGGATACTGGCGCAGCAGTATTACTTTATCACGTTTAGCTACTTCGGTGAGGTCTCCACCCAAGGCTATAGCTTCAAAAATTGTTAACTGATTTTGCATAACCACCAGTTTTCCCGGACGCGAAAACTCTCCCAGAAGTGAAATTCTCAAACCGCCAATACGTACTATGGCCTGTGCATCACTTTGCAAAGTTTTTAATGTACTGTCCAGTTTAAAGGAAGCCTCAGAAGTAGTGAGGCCTTCCATTTTAAAGGAGCCGATGACCGGAAAAGTGATATATCCAGAATCATTAATTGTATAGCCTGTAACATAAAAAAGATCTCCCCCTGTTTGAGCACCAATAGCTGCCTGGCCTGTTGGTCCTGAAGATGTGAAAAATTTTACAAACTCGTCATTCCGGGGAGACTTAACATCAATACTCACAATATCGTTTTTTTGAAGACGATACTGTGAACGGTCATACTTAAAAGAGTCAACGGGCGCTGCGTTTTCTTCCATTTCCTGAAAATACACAATGCGCTTATTGGGCACACACGAACCAAGAAAAAATAATACCCCCGCAAGCACAATCAACACGGTTCTATTTTTATTTTGCATCATAAAAGAACTTTGGCAATTTAAATATTCCTTTTTCAGGTTGTTATCAGGTTTAAAAAAGACGAATCATCGGCTAATCTCCTCAAGGAGATTAAAAAAAATCTGGGCAAATATAGAAGTTTTGTTATAATACACTTTATAAAGTCCTTGTAAAGTACTTATTCTTTATAAGCCAGTAATCAGCCTGGCTATCTGAACGGCATTTGTGGCGGCACCTTTTCTAAGGTTATCGGCTACAATCCATAAATTTAAGCCGTTCTCCACCGAATCATCTCGTCGAATGCGGCCTACAAAAACATCATTTTTGCCGCCGGCCAGCAAAGGCATGGGATATTTATTGGCCGCCGGGTCGTCTAGCACTGTTACACCGGGAGTTGCCTCCAATACAGTTCTTATCTGGTTAATATCAAAGGGTTTTACAAATTCCAGATTCACTGCTTCTGAGTGACCGCCCAGCACAGGTACCCGAACAGTGGTGGCAGTAACTTTTATGGAATTATCGCCTAGTATTTTGCGTGTTTCATTCACCAGCTTCATTTCTTCTTTAGTATAGCCGTTTTCCAAAAACACATCGCAATGGGGAATACAGTTCCTATCAATAGGGTAATGATAAGCCATGGGGCCTTCAATCCCTTTACGCTCGTTCTCCAGTTGGGTTATAGCCTTTTGCCCGGTACCGGAAACGGACTGGTAGGTAGAAACAACTACCCGTTTTATCGTAAACTGTTTGTGCAGCGGCGCCAGGGCCATTACCATCTGTATGGTGCTGCAGTTGGGATTAGCAATAATTTTGTCTTCTTTGGTAAGCAGGTGGCCGTTTATCTCAGGCACCACCAGTTTTTTTGAAGTATCCATACGCCAGGCCGAGCTGTTGTCAATTACCGTTGTCCCCGCGGCGGCAAACTTCGGAGCCAGTTCTAGGGAAGTAGATCCCCCTGCAGAAAACAAAGCTATTTCAGGCTTGCGGGCAATAGCCTCATCAACGCTGATAATACTGTACTCCTTACACTTAAATACAACCTTTTTTCCTACCGACCTTTCAGAGGCTACAGGTAATAACTCTGTTACCGGAAAATTTTCTTCTTCCAATACTTTCAACATCACGCCGCCTACCAGTCCGGTAGCGCCCACCAATGCTATTTTCATTCTTTTTGGTTCCTGACTCTTTTATTGTTTTATAAATTTAACCGGCTGCATTTGCACACCGTTGCTTTGCTCCGCTATAATAAAGTAAACGCCCGCATCCCATCCCGATAATGAAAAGGATATCACAGGCATTGTGGCGGTGTTAGAATATCTTAAAATTTCTCTGCCGGCAATGTCTAACACGGTTACGGTTTTTATTGTTTGCAATGATGCAACATTTACTGCATCATTGGCTGGGTTTGGATACACAGCCATTGCTGGTGCCTCCGCTTCCTTTACACCGGTAAAAAAACCACGGGCAAATCTAATGTCGCTGGTATCTTCACACCAAAATTTAAACCCTATAACATCCGCCTGTACCGTCCACTTTAGCTGCGCAGCCACCCATTTGGTGCCGTATTTTTTATCTAGTGAATCCCGCAGTGCCAGGTACCTGGCTATAAACGTAGTGTCACCAATAGCAGTTTTCAGCCTGAAAACCGGTGTGCTAAAATCAAAGGCCGGGCCTTCGCTAAACAGTACGGTATAACTAGCCTGGTCAGGATATCCTGTCCGTGTGGCATTCCATGAAAAAACTACCGAATCGGTTTTACTCTTTTCCAGCTTATACACGGCATTATCTACCGGCATTTTCAGGAAAAAAGGAATGTGTTCGGTTTTCAACAGGCCCCGCAGTAAGCTTATACGCATTGACGGCATCGCCATAACCTGTTGTCCGTTGCCATATGCCACTACAGTCCATTTGTAGGTTTTAGGCTTGTTTACCGGTATACCGTCGGCCGCCATCATGTGAGCCAGCACATCCTGCCGCAGGTTCAGCAGCGTGTCAAAGGGGCTCACAGGTATATCATAAAAATACAGTGGGTTGCTAAAGTCCCCATTCAGGCTGTCAAACACAATCTGGTATTCAGGTGCGGCACAACCTGCGGGGCAATAGGCTTTTGTCCATTGAAATTTCAGCTTCACCACATCATTATCCTCCACGAAGAAACTGGAGTTATCTAGCGGGAAAACAAGTTCTACAGGCGTATACTCCTGGTCAAACTGGCCGTGTGCAATGGTTATCCGGTAGGTTTGCGAGGCACGGTTTTCATAAACAGGTCCAGGAGCTATGCCGTTAGCCATTATCTGCCAGTCAAGCGTAATGCTTTCGCCGGTAGTAAACGGTTTGCCATACAGGGTTTGATAAAAATCGTCTAATTGGTCGGCCAGGTATTCCTGAGTAAATTCTGCAACAGTATCTTTAAAAAAGCTGGTGCAGCAGGCAAAGCCTATTAATACTGGCGGATTTGAGAAATCTCCTCCCACGGTATCAAACTGCAATGTGTATTTTACAGTGGCGCCTGCTGCTTTGTTATCGGCGCTTGTCCATTTAAAAGAAAGCAGGCTGGTTTTATCCCCCTGTAGCGTAAGAGTAGCATTGTCAGCCATACTGACAATACTGAAGGGTTTCGTAACCTGCGCTTTTCCCATTATCGGCAGCATTGCGAACAATGTCACCAGGCATGCGGCCTTAAAAAATTTCATTTATAAGTGAGTTTTTATTAAAATTCGCGGTTCAAAGATACCATAACCAACTTTTTTGGAGAACAAATTTTTTTACAGGAAAAAATATCTATCTTTGCCGTCCTTTAAAAATTAACTGTTACTCAAATGGCCCAGAAACGTACATACCAGCCTTCGGTTAGAAAGAGAAGAAACAAACACGGTTTCCGCGAGAGGATGAGCACTAAAAACGGACGCAAAGTGCTTGCAAGACGCAGAGCAAGGGGAAGAAAACGGCTTACCGTATCCAGCGAGAAAAGACATAAAGCTTAATTGGTTAAGCTTTTGTGTGCACTATATTTGGCCATTAGCGCTTAGCTATTGGCCTTTTTGTTTTTCTGGCCATTGGCTTATTAGCCTTTAGCCCTTGGTTTTGTTAATATGAAATTTTCAGTTCCTTAGCCCTGCTAACAGCAAAAGGCCAAAGGCTAACAGCAAAGGTATTTGAACCAGACATTCTCCAAATCTGAGCGGCTAACAGCCAAAACCAATATCGAAAGGCTTTTTAAAGAGCCCGCAGGCTCCTTTTTTGCTCACCCCCTAAAGTTCAGCTGGATAAACTGTTCCTTAAACGAAACGGTTCCGGCCCAGATTCTCATCACTGTTTCAAAAAAACATTTTAAAAAAGCACACGACCGCAACCGGGTTAAAAGGCAATTGCGCGAAGTTTATCGAAAAAACAAAAGCATTGCCTATGATTGTTTAACTTCGGGAGGGCAACAGGCCTGCTTTTTGCTAAGCTATGTTGGCAAGGAACATACCCTTACTGCAACACTGGAAAATAAGGTCGCCCTGCTGCTTAAAAAATTTACTGATGCAATGGCTCAAAATAACGCTTAGCGCCCCGCTGATACTGCTGGTAAAGCTGTACCAGTGGGTGTTGTCGCCGTTGCTGCCGGTATCGTGCAGGTATACCCCATCGTGCTCAGTGTATGCCATCCAGGCGCTTAAAAAATACGGCCCACTTAAAGGCGGCTGGCTGGCACTGAAACGTATAGTAAGTTGCAACCCCTGGTGGGGCGGTCACGGTTACCATCCGCTGAAATAATTTACCTTTCGGCGCGTTGGAATATTAATTATCTGATTAGATAATGAGATGATTACCTGATGAAGACCGGCAGAAACTGACGATAGTCATCCTGAACTTGTTTCAGGATCTCAACTGTAAAACCGGTTGTTTACCTCCGACCTCTAAAAGGGCCAACCAGGCAGACAACCAGTAGTCAAAGCCGGTGAAACAATAAGAGCCCACCTTGGCTTAAGTCCTCTTTAGGGGATTTAGGGGTAAAAAAAACAAGAAACAGATACGCTATGAAACGGATAAAAAACTTCTTCAAAAGCCCGCGCAGGGTAACTATTACCGCCCTGCTGGTGGTGGCGCTAAGCTTTGCGGCCTTCCGCACTGCTGACGAGTATTTCGAGATTTCAAAGAACATTGACATCTACACTACTTTATATAAAGAGGTAAACACCTATTACGTGGATGAGGTTGAGCCCTCCAAGCTGATGCGCAAGGGCATTGACGCCATGCTGAATTCGCTGGACCCGTACACCAACTATATAAGTGAAGCGGAGATTGAAGACTACCGCTTCCAGATAACGGGGCAATACGGCGGCATTGGGTCTACTATAGTTAAAAAGGGCGATTATATGGCTATTATGGAACCGTATGAAGGCTATGCTGCCCAAAAGGCTGACCTGCGTGCGGGTGATTTACTGCTGGAAGCCGATGGCAAATCGCTTAAAAACCTGAATGTGGAGGAAGTGAGCAAATTTTTGAAAGGCCAGCCGGAAACCGAGCTTACCCTGAAAATAATGCGCGATGGTAAGGAAATGACCAAGGTTATCAAGCGCGAAGACATTAAAGTAAAGAACGTACCTTTTTACGGTATGGTGAATGAGAATACCGGGTACATTGTACTGACCGAGTTCCGTAACGATGCCGGTAAAGAAGTTGCCGACGCCCTGCGGGAACTGAAAAAGAACCCCAACATGAAATCGGTTATACTGGATTTACGGGGCAATCCCGGCGGCTTGCTGCATGA
>DASPJH010000146.1:0-3018 GCA_035628715.1 Bacteroidia bacterium | reverse complement strand
TATTACCCGCTGATGGATCACAGGGTTACGGAATATTCCGTAAAAATTTATAACCGTTGGGGGGAAAAGATGTATGAAACCGAAAACAGCGGAATGTGGGACGGTAAGTTTAAAAACGATGATGTTCCGCCGGGCGTATATTTTGTAATTCTCCGCTATAAAGATTGCCGCAGCGAAGAACCTTTTGAGCTAAACGGAACGGTGACGTTGTTTAGGGAGAAGTGATTGTATACGATATTTTAAAAGAGTTTTATAGGATATCAGCTCTCAGTTGTTTTATTTTTAGCAGTCACTGCTCCCTGCAAACCGAATAATAGAAATAGTACAATTATTATTTTAAATATAAACCCAGAAAAAAGGGAAGCTGGGTTTATAACAAACGCAAGAATATTAATGCTAAAAAAAATTATTAATGCTGCAAGAAATGCAGCGTAGGGATTTTTTTCACTCCAGAAACCAAGACCTGCTAATATAATACCCATCATTACGCCTATAACAAACCCAATAGCATTGTCATCTCTTTTATCAGCTGCCACAACGCCAGCAATTACGTGTAATGCCGCTGCACCAAATAAAATATATCTTCCTTGATTAATACTTTTCTGAGCCTCTTTTTCTTCAGTAATTCCAACTATATATCTACCTATATGTTTTCCTTGCTCGGCTTCAGTGCCCTTTAATGGAAATTTACATTCCGGGCAGAATATCTCTTCATCTGTTACAGTTGTGTTGCAACACCTACATGTTAATAAAAATTCATTCTCAGGATTAGTAAGATTATTCATAAAATTATCAAAAATAAAAACTTATAAATATTTCGAAACTGCCTATAAAAATATGTAATCGCTCAAAACATTCAATAATCAACGCGTTATATGTTACTCTTCCTCTCCAAATCCAGCAGCCACTGCTTGCGCCACAGTCCGCCGCCATAGCCGGTAAGGCTGCCGTCATCGCCAATAACCCGGTGGCAGGGAATAATAATACAAAGCCGGTTAAAACCATTAGCGCGGGCTACAGCCCGCACGGCGTTGGGATTATTAATAGCAATAGCCTGCTGCTTGTATGACTTAGTTGTACCGTAAGGAATATTTTGCAACATGCGCCACACTGCTTTCTGAAATTCAGTACCCGGCATTACCAGCGGTAATACAAACTGTTTCAGTTTTCCCTCAAAATACAGGGCCAGTTGTTGTTTCAGCGGTTCAAAATGTTTGTTATCGCCGTATACCAGGGTGGCTTTTAGTAAGCGCTGTATTTCCTTCAGCTCATATTCCAGCATCCGGCGGTCGGTAAATTCCACCAGGCAAACGCCTTCATCAGTTGCGCAGGCCAGCATGGGTCCCAGCGGGGTTAGTATTTTAGTTACGTTGATAATACCGGTGTTTTTAGCTTTTGAAGGAGGCTGCCCGGTAATATTCTTAAAAGCATCGCCAAAGCCACTTAGGGAATTATAACCGGTTTCGAAAGCAGTATCTGTTACTGTATCACCTCCCGCCAGCTGGCTATGTGCGGTAAAAATACGCAGCATCCGCTGGTAGCCCTGGAAAGTGACACCGTGGTTTGCCTTAAACCACCGGCGCACCTTGTTGGGTTCAATGTTCTGTTTCAATAAATCGTAATCGCTGATTTTTTCCTGTGGGCTGGCCGCCAGCTTATCCAGCAGGCTTTGAATATAATCCGGTGTATTGCCGGGCAGTTCCAGCGGCCTGCAAACCTTGCAGGGCCGGTAGCCATTAATCAGCGCTTCCCGCGTTGATGAGAAGTATTCAACGTTTTCAGGCTTGGGCTTACGTGCTGTACAGGTAGGCCTGCAAAATATACCGGTGGTTTTTACAGCGGCAAAAAATATCCCTTCAAGCGATGAATTCTTTTCCACCAGGGCTTTATACATTATATCGGGCGTGAGTTCCATAGCAGCAAAAGTAGAACGGGTAATAATGCCTGTACAACCGGAAAATTGACAGGTATTTTTCAAATAGAATCCTCTGTAAGAGTAAACCTCGATAAGGTTTTTAAATATTGCTTAGTAATTAACCAGCGTCATCAGGTTATCGGTATACTTTTTCAGCTTCTCCCTCCCGTCTAAAAAACCGAGTTCAATCAAAAAGCTGAAAGCTGCTACCCTGCCGCCCAGTTTCTGTACTAACTCTGCCGCTGCCCCAGCGGTTCCGCCTGTGGCCAGCAGGTCATCATGTATCAATACTCTAGCGTGGGGACGTATGGCATCTGTATGTGCTTCTATGGCAGCTGTTCCGTATTCCAGTGTATATTCATGACTGATGCAGTCATAGGGTAATTTCCCTTTTTTTCGTATGGGTATAAATGGCACTCCCAGCCTGAGTGCCAGCGGGAAACCAAACATAAAACCACGGCTTTCAATGGCGGCAACAGCATGTATATCCAATCCTGCCACCTGCAGTGCCAGGTTATCCAGCATGGTACTGCACAGTTTGGGTTGCTGTAATACAGTGGTAATATCTTTAAATATAATTCCCGGCTGGGGAAAATCAGGAACATCACGGATGGCGGCTTTAATAAGGCTTTCTATTTCCATAAAAGCCAAATTTAACAGAATGCGCTATAAACCACGAATTAATTTTTACCGTGTGTGGTATAACTTCCCATAACACAATAGTGGATTAGGAGTCTTAAAATCTATTTTCGCGCCCTAAATAAACAATAACTAACTACTATGAAATCTATTTCTGTTTGTATTGCCCTTATTTGGGTGATACCGCTGTTTGGCCAGCGGGAATCATTAATTAATCCCGATACCGCCCTGCAGGTAACCGATGTAACGGTTACCGCTGAAAGGCTGCAACTGCCGCTCTCGCTGGTATCGCGCAACGTGAGCATTCTGTCTGCTGAGGATATTAAAAAGCTTCCTGTTCAGTCTGTAAACGAGGCCCTGGCACATGTAAGCGGGGTAGATGTACGCCAGCGCGGTGTAGCCGGCGGCCAGGCCGATATTGGCATACGGGGCAGCAGCTTTGACCAGGTACTGCTGATGATAGA
>DASPJH010000145.1:0-8003 GCA_035628715.1 Bacteroidia bacterium | reverse complement strand
GTATTTTATAAACTCATATAGCAGGGTTAACACCGAAAAAATGGTTAGCTCAGTGTTTTTAGGGCTCCGTTTTGTCCTCCTTATTTATCCTAACATCAATAAAAGGCGATATAAGCAATCACCGAAAGCACCTGATTTTCGGTGATTGCGGTGAAACAATTGGTTATTCCGATGAGAAGGAGGTGTTTTCCGGTACAGGTATTGATTGATAATAGTTTAAAGTGCAATTGTAAGTGTTCAGCGGCTTGAACTGCATGTGAGAATACTGCATGGATATGAGACGCCTTTCATCCTGGCTATAATGATCCTTTACTTGGTAAAGCAAGGCTAACCGTTAGTTGTTATGCTAATTATTTAACTATCAATTAATTTTACATAAACCCGTTACCAAAAAACAACGAAGGCCATAGTTTCCATAGACCTTTCGCCTACCCATGTGGATAAAAAATACAGTATTGATTTAAAACAAATTACAAAACCGGAATAATTAATTTTCATCGGTTTTTCATTCATTTTTCATTGAAGTGCCCATCAGAATAGGCTGTCTATTTAATCGTTGTTTAGTTTTATTTAGTTTTGTCTCATCGGTTATTCATTTTGTTTAGTTTTAGTTAGATGTAGTTGGATTTAGTTAGATGGTATAAAACTACGTGTCATTACTGATATTTGCAGCACTCCAATAAGCAAGCAACCGCTGGGGCTGTTATCAGCCCCGCAGCCGGTTGGTTTAATATTAAATAATTTTATTTATAACTAATTTGTAATGACTGTATTCAGTTCTCAAATACACACGGCTACCAAAGAAACAGTCGCTTTTAAACGCCTGGATATTGCCCAGGCAAGGGCAAACGTGAATGCTTTCGTAGATAGGTATAACGGTTTAATGCCTTCTGCAAAAGACAAAGTACGGGGCAGTGTACTTACAACCTTAATGCGTGTTTGCGATAAATATGTACGGCAAAACAGTTTATACATGTATTTACAGATAACCCCCAGCCCTGCCGGTTAAACAACTGTATGCTGGCAGCCCAGCTTAAAGTGGAAAGAAGGACAATTATAAACCATTTAAAAAAGCTAACAGGTGCAGGCTTTATCAGGAAAAAATTCAGGGGCACCAATGCGGATTATGAACTTTGGATACACCCTGCCGTGTTATTGAACGCCCCAACGGCAAACCCACAATTTTTATATCGCGATGAGGAAAAAGCGGCCACAGCGGTAAGACTTTTTTTCACCAGCAAAGGGTATATAGTGAAAAATTTTCTCCCAATCTATCTATTCAAACATTTAGAAATAAGTAATAGACGAAATTCCGTGGATAACCCAAATTGGAGCAGTGTAAACAGTAGCCAGCACCCACCGCAAGTAACCTGTAATGAACAGGATACATCTCTTGAGACTTTTTCTTGCCACACTCCAAAAGCAAGTATTGGTGTTGTTGATATTCAAAAAAAATCCACAGTCCATGAAAAAGAAAAAAAAGGGGGCGCGGCGGGCGGCGCAAAAAAACAGGTGCCCGGCTGGCAAAAAGCGATGGTTTTGGACTTCTGCCAGTATTTTACAACAACCCTATACCCTTTGCATACCTACCAGGGAGATACCCGGCGCAATATCCTCAATAAAATTTATTTTGATGTGTATTTTAAGTTTTCCAATGCGGATTTTACCCGTGATGACTGGGGAAAGTACCAAAAGGAACTGTTGGAGCGGGTGGATATGATTAGAAGGTGGCTCGACCGCCCTTAACTGGGGGAAAGGCCAAAGAATATAAGGACGGTAAATTCCTTGTAAACCCGCTCACATTCCTGGATAAAAACTGCAAATATGGTTTTAAGAACACAGCATACTGGCTTGACCTTAGATATAAGCACAGGGCATTAATAAAAGCTGAACTGGAACTGGAAAAAGCGGCCAAAGAAATGCTCTCTGATACTGACAAGCTGCGAGTATACCGTAAATGGGAAACCCGGTTTAAAAACAAACGGCTGCCCGAGGCTTTGGAGTTGTTTTACGGGACTATGGCCAATATACAAAAACCAATTGGCGAACTGACAGCTACGCAATAAAAAACGGGCCTGTTAATACAGCCCCGTTCCTATCGTTATTTATCAAAATGAAAAAGCGACTCTCGTCGTATAGCAAAAGTAAATATATAGAACTTAATACAACAACACTATGAACCTTTTAGAAGGTATAACCCATAATAAAGCGTTAAGGTTAAAATCCAATGGTGAGCGGCTGACCTACCGGGTAAGTTTTCAAGAAATTACACAAGGTGGCGAAACACCTCATGAGTTTGTTAACAGGATATTGGAGGAGAAGAACCTAGACACCTGTTTGGTAGAACGCTATCAAAAAAACGGGGACACCTACAAAAAACTGGATGAGTTTGAATATACCTACCAACCATCCGAGGACACCGAAATGATTACCAAACCCGAACCTGTCAATGGCAGGCTACATACAGGGTTTGATGGATTGCTGTTGCGGCAGTATGAAAGATGGTACAACGAAGAAGTTGATAAAAACCGCCTGTTACGCACCGAACTTGACCAAACAGCACGTGAGCTTGCCAGGTGCAAAAATGAATTGCAGCTTTTTGAGTTAAAAAAATCACTGGAATTTCAGCAACGGGATTTTCAGCAAGAGAGAAAGGCCAAGCAAGGATTGGACGGCATTATGGATACGTTGGAAAAAAACACCTTTTTGCAAGGGCTTTTAGAAAAAGTGGTGGACAATCTCACCAAAAAAGACAAGACCCCTCAAACATCCGGTGTAAACGACCCGGATATTCAGCAGGCTATCACCGGTTCTATGGATGTACTGGTGAAGTTGGCCACAACTGACAAAGAACATTTTGCATTGGTCAGCCTTATACAGGACAAAGTGAGTTTCGATAAACCAATGGCGCAGCATATTTATAAATGGATGAATACTCCAAAGCAGGAAACCCCGGTAATGCCTCTATAAAAGTACTTTTTCACCGCTTTCACCGGATTATGCCAACAAAATTGTTGATTCCGGTGAAATTAGGTTCTTTTCCAAATGCTTTCACTTATTTCAGGTGTTTCACCTGTTTCATATCGAAACAGGTGAAACACCTGAAACACTCCAAAAAACTAAGTAGTGTCCTTGCTTAAAATAGCCAAATTACAGAATTTCACTAAAAACACTACTTTTGGGCACTATGCAGGTACGTCTTTCAAAAGAGCAAAAGACACGGATAGCCAATTCCCAGGATGTGTATGCTATAATGCTTGCTGTATTGATGAGGCAAAACCGGCTGCACCGCCAGAAGGAATATTTTTGGTGCATGGGCTTAAACTCCGCACATGACATCCTTTATTTAGAGCTGGTGACAATCGGTGTTCTTAACCAATCCATTGTTGATCCGGTGGAGCTGTTCAGCTTTGCGGTGCAGAAGAAGTGCAAACGGGTAATACTTATTCATAACCACCCCAGCGGGAACCTTTCGCCCAGCGCCGAGGATATCAACCTTACCAACTTCCTTAAAACCGGTGGAAGCTACCTTAAAATTGAAATCATAGACCATTTGATTATTTCTGAAACCGGCTACTTAAGCATGGCGGAACATAAACTGCTTTAAACATTATACCAGTTCCCTGTTGGTATAAATTCAAGGCCTTTAGTTTATGTGCCGCCTGTGGGGTATCGCTACGGCTTTTATGTATAACCCCTTAACGGGACATTAGCACCGGTCATTTTTTTGTAATCAAAAAATTTTTGTCGAAAACTATTTTTATTTTCAATTCTTTTTCTTTTAGTTTGATAGTACGTTATTTTTATTACGCTGATTGTACTTTCTACCATATTGCACAACCTATTCAATTGCTTTGCCTTAGCGCGAAGGGCAATTGGCTTTATACTTTTTGCAATATTGTGTAATTATAATCTTTCCAGTCAAATAAATAATCCAGATTCTGTAAATAATTTACTTAATAATAACAATACCTATAAAGTTAATGGTTCAAAAAAGGATAGCCTAAAGAAAAATAATCCGGTAAGCTTTCACGGCACTATTATTACAGAGGCTCAAACGGCGACTAAATCTTACCAGTATCAACAAGTTCCACAAAACTATATCCGCTGGACGATACAACCGGAGTTAACTCTTTTCGGCTTACCTTTTAAGTCTTTAATTAATCTTACTACAGAACAGGGGAAAGTAAATTATAACCTTAACAGGTTTAATCTCTCGCTGGACGTTAATCGGTTTCAAAAAACACTTATCAACCGGTTAAAAGAGCGGGCAAAGGATAGTGTAAATCAAAACCTTTTCGACCGTAAAAAATGGGAAGATTCTTTAAAAGGAACAACGCTGGTTAACGACCAAATCAACTCACTGAAAAAACGTGCTACAGAGGATAGTCTTGAACTGGTTAAATTAAAAGAAAAGCTACCCAGTACAAAAGATGGAATACCAGATTCGCTGACAGCTAATAATATTAAATACAGGGAAAAGTACGAGGCTTACAAAGACAAAAAGACAGAATACGAAAAACACCAAAAAACCCTGGATAGTCTGATGGCTTTAAAAGAAAAGTACCAGGAACTTCAAAACCAGTATGAATCCTTAAAAAAGTCGGGGGTATTTGATTCGGATGCAATAAGACAGTATGCAGGAAGCAAATTTCCTGAAAAGTACAAAAACCACCCTTATATAAGTAAGGGACAAAGGTTCCTGTTAAGCATCCGAAATTTTTCAGTCGGCACAGTATATTCAAACACTTCTTCACCCTATAACCAGGGTGCGGCAGTTAAAGGTATCGCAGTTGAAAACGGCTTTGGTAAGATATATACCTATTTATCCGCCGGGCTTTTGGAGCAACAGTTAAATTTTGGAGCATTAAAACAGAGCAGGACTCCTGTATATATTTATACCGCAAAGGCAGGTTATGGAATGCCTGAAAATACACACCTTCACCTGGGAATTAGCAAAACCGGTTATGTTGGACGCAGCAAACCTCAAAAAGAAGAAGAAACCCTGATAAAAACCTCTGAACCGGGAGCAATTTATGATGTTGACGGCAGGATAAACCTTAATCAAAATATTTGGGTAAGCGGTTATTGGGCAATAGCAGAAAACTCACAAAACCACTTTTATAAATCTTCTGAATTACCCCAAACCAATAATAAATATGGTTTTTCAGAGTTAATAGACCGCCCCAATACAACATGGTCTGCCAACGCTACAGGTACCTTCAACAAGGATAAAACAAGAATAATAGCCCAGGTTTTAAGAGTTGGAACGGGGTTTAATAGCCTTGCTAACCCCTTTATGCGAAAAGATCTTTTCCGCCAGGAAGTAAAGCTCACTCAAAAGCTGTATAAAAGCTTTATTTCCGTAAGTGCCTTTTACCGCAAAGACCGTGACAACCTGCTGGGTCAAAAGCAGTATACAACAGAACTTGATAATTACAAAGCGTCCTTAAATATCCGCTTAAAAAAACTGCCGTCTTTTATTCTTTCATACAACAGGATAGAGCAATTAACAGGTAACAACTCTTTTAGAATATCAACAGTGACCGGTATTTATTCTTTAACCACTATTTATAACAAAAGGATAAAAGATAAAACCCTAACGTCCTCTTTAACCCTGCTTCATCAACGGATGGATATAAGTGTGTCCGAGACGGAAAGAAACTTTTCGAGCGCAGTCGTATCCCTGGGAATTGTTAACCAGAAAGGCAACGGGGTAAACTATACATCCGTTACAAACATTAGCTCAGGGCTAGTAAGGAATATTGTTGTCAATAACCAATTGGAAGGTTTTTATACATGGCCAAAGAATGCAGCTTTTGCAACCACTGGAGGAGTTTATCATACGGCAGATAACTTTTGGGGAAACAGTGGCGGGGCTTTCATAAAACAAACCCTTTCATTCTGGAAAAAAAGCATGGTGGCTGTATGTTTAAGAGAAAACCTGTTCCGGCAGACGTATAATAACGCTATATATTTTCAAACAATTGTAAATGTTCAACTTATACAGCAATGGTAACTATTGATTATATGAAAAAGCTCATCCTTATATTTTGTTTATTTCTGTCATCGGCCTTACTAAAGGCGCAGGTTGTAATCATACAAATACCGCCCAATCCCACACAGTTTTCACCGAAAGATTTATGGGATATTAACCTTGTTAATAACGACGGCAGTAAAACAGTTTATCTTAAAGGTATTTTAAAGGATGAACTTAACAGGCAACTGCTGGATGTTATCTCAACAACTTTTACAATTGAAAACGGTAACAAAAAAATTAATAAAAACGAGGTTGGAAATGAAGTCCTGAACTTCAATTCTTCCCATCCTAATTCAGGCATTGTAAGGGATTTTAACAATCTCCCGTATGGCGAATATTCTTTATGCGTTTATCTGTATGAAACAGGCACCAATGAATTATTAGGGGAAAGCTGTATGGACTATAACTGTGAGCCGATTTCTCCGCCAGTATTGATAAATCCTGAATACTGCCAGGAAGTAAACACCAAATACCCGCTTTTTACCTGGCTTGCCCCCTCACCTCAAATAAGAGGGCAACAGGTGTATTATGATTTTAAGCTTGCCGAAGTATACGATGGCCAAAGTAATGAAGATGCCATACAAAGAAACTTGGCTATAGTGTTTGCCGGTAATCTTACCAGTACAACATTTTTGTATCCTTCGACTGCCACACCTTTAGACAGTACTAAAAAATATGCATGGCAGGTAATTGCAAAAATTAAAAAATATCCGGGAAGCGAGCCTCCACAAGGAGATAATTACTTGCAGAATATTGGTGTTTCAGAAAGTTGGTGCCTTAACTATAAATTGCCCGAACTACCTGAAATCGAAGTAATCAAAGAGAACATAACCTACGCTATTCCAAAACTGCAACAGGATGCTGCAATAAATGTTTACAATATTCTTTACCTGTCATACCGGGAAGACTACGTACCCGGACTGATGAATTTTTCAATTTATGACAGTAAAGGTGAGGTTATTGATATTAACCAGCCCCTTAAAGTACAAAAAGGGGATAACCGTTATGATATTAATTTAAAACAAACCGGCCTTTTTACCCATAACAAGCTATATAAGCTGGTAATTAAAGGCAGTAACAACGAAACCTATTACTTAAACTTTAAATACATAGAAGAGTAACTATGCGAATTTCCATTACATTATTTTTTGCATTCCTAATAGTTTTAAACTCCTGTAAGAAATCGGCAAAGGTTACCGATGCTGTTTCTTATCTGCGGTATATTGAAAACAAGGACAACGGGCTTGTAAAAGAATATAAAAACGAAGAAATGGGACTGCAAATTAAGGTGCAGTATAAAAGCCCTGTATATATGGCCATAAAGGAGTTTGATACGGATAATTTTCAGTATGATTCAATGGCTGTTTTGGCGCAGGAATACGACGGGGCATACCATTTCGGGTTTAAAATATCTTCTGCGGTAAATGGTTATGATGTGATAAAAGCCAAATTACCGCCTAAAGAATATTTAGACCGCATCACTTATTTAAGCACGGAGGTTTCAAAAGATTTTAAATTGGTATTGGGACTGGATACCTTACCATGCTCTATATGCCATTTTGAGCGGACGTTTAATATCAGCCCGCATAACGAATTTATACTGGTTTTTCCGGGCAGGATTACCAGTGAGGAAAACGCCAAATTGATTTATGATGATAAAATTTTTGGTATTGGAAAATTGGAATTTGACTTTAAAAGAAAACATTTTAAAAATATACCTGACCTGATTTAATAAAGCCTTTATAAACCTAACTATCTGACATATAGCCTATGAAACTGATTACAGGAAAACGTACTGTTAAGATTATTGCTGCCTTTTTACTCCACCTGATGGTCTGGGATGTAGTATTTCCAACGGTAGCTTACGGGTTGACCGGTGGCCCCAGCCAGCCGGAAGTACAAAGCTTTGAGCCGGTCGGCACTACTGAAATGGTGGACGTATTCTCCGGGGATTTTACCTATA
>DASPJH010000144.1:0-5206 GCA_035628715.1 Bacteroidia bacterium | reverse complement strand
AAATCCTGCCGCTTCTGAGGCGGTAACACCCACCGTGGCAATATCAATTCCGTCGCGGGTGGTTTCAGCCTCGTTGGCATCCCATCGCATTTCCGAAATAAATGTGTCTCTGTGCCCCTGTTCGTGCATCATACGCACTTTATCAGCTTTGGCAACCACGTTGCCCAGCTTTTTCATGGTTTCCCGGTCGGTTATAAAGTTAAGCGATGTATCTTTTATTTCATCAATAACCGCCGTAAATTTTTCTATATCTCCCTCGTTTAATGGCTTATAGTCCCCTTTATTCCGGTTGGTAAGCCGGGTAAATATAAAACCGGCCAGCGGATCAGGCGCCTGTGCAGCATCATTCCCGCTTAGTGCAATATCAGCAATAGGGTTAGTACCCGTTCCTTTAGGGAAATAGCTTATTTGGGGGGCATATCCCAGCGCCTTAGCCCTTAGCCCGGCATTCTCTATAGCAGCTCCCAGGGCCACATACGAGCCATAGTCGCCGTAATCCAGCAGCGAGTATGAGTAGTGCCTGTCGTGCAGTAAATATAAGTGGCCGTTTTTACTGGCCCATTTCCAGGGCTGTGCATTTCCACCGGATGGAGCTGTAGCAGCAGCAGTAACTATATCATCAACAATTTGCGAAGGAATAGGAGAGGATGTTTCTTCATCCAGCCCGCTTACCGAGTTTTTAACATCCGCCGGAGAAAGCGGCACCGGTCTTTCCCATTCTTTAAAAGTATCCGTAACCGGGTTGCGGTCGGCTATCAGTTCTTCAAGGTCTATATAATACCTGCCCGAATCATGAAACTGGTCCAGCAATATCCTGCGGCACACATCAGCGCCTACAGCGCCTCCTAAAATAACCGAAGTGGCCAGCTGCGGCCAGGTATTAATGGTTTGTTCCACCTCCATCATGCTTGCTTTCAGCCGCGGCGATATATCCTGCGCGCCTATCATAGGCAGCATATAAGGTATCTTCTGTTCATTGGTAAGCCCTTTAATACTGTTAGGGTCAAGGTCGCCCACCAGGCCGTGCAGCAGGGGCCGGTCAGGCTCCAGGTCAAAACGCTCCACATCCAGCATCCCACGGTCGCTGGTATCCATTACCACGGGTATGCCCAGTGCCTTGGCCTTTACCCGCGAAACAATTTTCATGTCCAGCCCATCGCATTCGTCCACCAGTATATCCAGTTTTCCACCGGCAGTAAAAAAAGTGTCTATATTCTCTTCCGTAAGCCCTTCTTCAAAGCACGTTACCTTAATAAACGGGTCAAGCTCGGCAATTTCCCTTGCCACGGCAGTTACCTTTTTAAGGCCCATATTGTGCAACGGCGTACGGATACGGTTCAGGTTGCTCAGCTCCAGCTCATCAAAATCGGCCAGCCGCAACTCCCCAAAACTGCGTTCCATTGCCAGCGAAAGGGCAATGCTTTGTCCAACTGAAAGCCCTATGATTCCTATCTTTTTAGTAGTTAAAAAGTCTCTTTCCTCCCGGGTAATTTTATACTGGTTGCGGTTCGTCCGCACCTCTATAAATTCTTCTTCGTCCAGCAAATGCACCAGTCGGCGGGCCCACGGATAATATACCCACACTCCGTAAGCACTACTGTCGCGCCCGGCAAGGTGGTTTTCAACAGCCTTTTTTGTTTCTTCTGCCGATAATTTGCGCGAGGGATTTAAACTTTTAATAAGTTCGCGGAGTTGCGATTGAATTGTATCGTAAATAAAAATATTGGTATTTTTGGATAAAAATTCATTAAAAGAATTAATATCGTTTTCATTGGCAAGCCTAAAAAAAACAGGAGTATATGATGTGTCAGAAAATATGGCCGGTAGCTGGATATTCATTCCCATTTGCAGCTGCAATATAATATTTTTAAAACTACACCTTTAAATTTTAACTACTTTTATTGAAATTTACGCTCGAGAAATTAGATGGAAAATCAAAAGATAAAAATCCTGTATGTGGACGATGAGGCGGGTAACCTGGTAGGGTTTAAATCCACTTTCCGGCAGTTATATGATATTAAAACTGCGGTTTCTGCCAAAGAAGGGATGGAATTACTGGATGCCAATCCGGATATTGAAATCATAATTACCGACCAGCGTATGCCTGAAATGACAGGCGTTGAATTTCTTACTGCCATTAAGGACAGGCACACGGAACCCATACGTATATTATTAACAGGGTACACAGATTTTTCAGCATTGGTGGAAGCTATTAACAAAGGACAGATATACCGCTACCTGCAAAAACCCTGGAACGAGGATGAGATAAAGGTAGTGGTGAACCAGGCGTATGAAATTTATGATTTGAGAAGAAAGAATAAAGAGCTGATGAAGAGCCTGGAACGCGCCAACGAGCAGCTTGAATTTTTGCTGCGCCAGAAACTTATTTCGTAAACTGTACACTCCTCCCCTTCTTTATGCACACCTGTTGCTAACTATAGCTGCATTGGGCTGTAATAAGGCATTTATTTGCTTTTTTAAATTATAACAGGTATGAAAAATTTTGTTGTAGTAGCTTTAATTGCTGCATCGCTAACCTCCTGTGTTTCACTTAGAAAATACCAGGATAAAGAAAAAGAATACAACGCAGCGGCCGAAAAGAATAAGCTATGCGCCCTGCAGCTGGATTCTACATCGGCAATGGCTAAGTGGCTGGAAGAAGAAAATTATGCAAAAGATAAAACTATAGGCCGCCTCAGGATTGATTCAACTGAAAACACCGCCCGGCTGGAAAAAACCAGGCAGGACCTGGCACAATTACAAAACTCTTACGAAACCCTGCTTAGGAATACCGAGAAAGAAAACCAAAAGCTGGACCGTACGCTGAAAGACCTTGAAACCAAGCTGAACCGCAAGGAAGTAGAGTTGAATAAAAAAGAGCAGGACCTGGCTGACAGGGAGAAATCTATTGAAGAACTTCAAAAAGACATTAAGGATAAGCAGCAGCGGGTTGCCGAGCTGCAATCTGTGCTGAACAGCAAAGACTCAGCAGTAAATGCGTTGAAAAACACCCTTACACAGGCCTTATTAAGTTATAAGGACAAAGGACTGAGCGTAACGGTTAAAAACGGTAAAGTATATGTTTCTATGGAAGAAAAACTGCTGTTTGCCAGCGGCAGCATTGTGGTAGATAAAAAAGGTAAAGAGGCCCTGCTGGAGTTTGCCAAAGCCATAAACAACCAGCCCGACGTGGATATAATGATTGAAGGGCATACAGACAATGTGCCTATGAGCAGCGGCCAGATAAAGGACAACTGGGACCTGAGCGTGCTAAGGGCCACATCTATATTAAGGATACTGACAGCTGATGGCAAGGTAGACCCTACCCGCATCATTGCTTCAGGCCGTGGTGAACACCACCCTGTTGCAGAAAACAAAAGCGCTGAAATGCGGGCTAAAAACCGCAGAACTGAGATTATTCTTACTCCGAAGCTGGATGAATTGTTTAAAATCCTTGGTAATTAATCAATGTGCTAATATGCCAATGTGTTAATCAAAGCATTAGTATATTAGTATATTAGCATATTAAGCCATTAGCACATTATTTTTGTTTCCTTGCAAACTGGCAAACCAAAAGTATTATTCCTCCCGGCCTGGTATCCCAATAAAACCGATATCATGTCGGGACTTTTTGTTAAGTACCATGCCCTGGCCGTGCAACCGTTTGCCGATGTGGCGGTGATGCATATTACGCCTGTAAATGCCGTACAAACCAGCACCGTGGAATATGAGTATGGTATAAATGACGGCCTGCCCACCCTTATTATATATATACAAAAGCGGGAAGGCTCACTGGCGGATAAGCTGTTGTACCCCTTACGGTATATTTTTGCCGCCTTCAAGGGCTATAAGCTGATTACAGGCAAAACCGGCAAGCCGGATATTAACCACGTGCATATACTTACCCGCAGCGGTTTGATAGCGCTCTGGAAGAAACTAGCCGGGGGCACTCCTTATATTATTACTGAGCATTGGTCGCGCTACCTGCCGCAAAATAAAGCCAGCTATTCAGGCGGATTGAGAAAGTGGCTGACGAAACGGGTGGTGGAAAATGCCTCCATGGTCACCACGGTTTCGAAGCACCTGGGCGATGCTATGCAGAGCCACGGACTGGAAAATGAGTACCGGCAGGTATCCAACGTTGTAAATGTTGATTTTTTCACACCAGATCATGTAGCGCCTGTCAATAGTAAACCTGTATTGCTGCACGTTTCCTGCTTTGATGAAAAGCCCAAAAATGTAAAAGGAATACTGGACGCCGCCCATATACTGGAAGGTAAAGGCGTTGATTTTGAATTGCGGCTGGTGGGCGATGGCAAAGACCATCAATTATGCGTAGAATACTGCAGGCAGTTAGGGTTAAAGAATGTAGTGTTTACAGGCCTTAGAACCGGTGATGACTTGTTGAAAGAATTTCAGGCAGCAGATGTATTTATTCTCTTCAGCCGGTTTGAGAACCAGCCGGTAGTGATACTGGAAGCTTTTGCCTGCGAGCTGCCTGTAATTGCCACCAAAGTAGGCGGTATACCCGAAGTGGTACAAAACGGTTTCGGGCTATTAATAGATTTAGAAGATGTGAACGGGCTGGTAAACGCTGTTGAATCAGCTATAAAAAATCCCTCTCAGTTTGACCGGGCAGCCATGCGCCGGTATGTAACTGAAAACTACAGCTACCAGGCGGTGGGCAGGCTGTTTTACGAGATATACAACAGTGCTTTAAATAAATAGTAATCGCTAAACTGCTGTTTGCAACCCGCTCCAGGCTATTAATAAAGGATAAAAATTGGCAGATTACACAAAATCCGTTGTTTATTTACCGTTAGCTTTTTAAAGCACCTTTTAGCAATGAAATTACAGATACTGGTAACATTTATGGCCCGTTTCGGGACGGCCGCTGCCGGTTTTGTAATTGCCATACTGCTTTCCCGGTTCCTTGGCGCTGACGGAAAAGGCCAGGCATCGCTGCTGGTGCTGAATATTTCTTTTATCAATCTGCTCACCAACGTAATGGGAGGTGGTGCGCTGGTATACCTGGCACCCCGGTACAAAGCATTTACCCTGCTGGCATTGTCGTATGCCTGGGTGCTGTTTGCGGTACTATTACTGTTTGCCGGCTTTATAGCGTTTGGTTCGCCAACCGCATCGTTAAACATTCATGTGTTTATGCTGGCGCTGCTACTGGGGTGGTTTCAAACCAATACCAATT
>DASPJH010000143.1:0-3618 GCA_035628715.1 Bacteroidia bacterium | reverse complement strand
TCTGCGGTGCAGGCTCACAAAGCCCCCCAGGAAGAGGGTACCACCACTCATGCCAATGATCATGCCGGTCATGACGACCACGGCACTGAGCACCCAAAGGATATGCACGATGAGAAACCTCACGGCGATGCCTCACATGCGAAAGCCCACGGAACCGAGTATGATGCTAAAGGTACCATTATGCACCACATCAGCGATGCACACGAGTGGCACTTCTTTACCTTCGGCCACACCCACGTTACCCTTCCTTTACCTGTTATACTATATAGCAAAGAGAACGGCCTGGATGTATTCTCATCCAGCAAATTCAAAGCTAAAGGCGATGCTCACGACCACGACGCTCCCAAGTACTATAAAAACTACATCCTCTTCCACGAGAAGATATATATGGCAGATGCCAACGGCGGACTGAACCTGGATAAAGAGCACCACGCTACCAACGAGAAGCCGCTGGATATATCCATCACCAAAAACGTAGCTCAAATGATACTGGCGCTGATAGTATTGTGCGCTATATTTATAACAGTAGCCAATGCTTATGTTAAAAAAGGCCGCTGGGTGCCCAAAGGTATCCAGTCATTCATGGAGCCATTGATACTGTTTGTTCGCGACGATATTGTTAAACCCAACATGGGCAAAAACGCCGACCGTTTTATGCCTTATATGCTTACCCTGTTCTTCTTTATATGGGTAAGCAACATGCTGGGCTTACTGCCTGGTTCTGCTAACGTAACCGGCAACATTGCCGTTACTGCCGCTTTGGCTTTGTTAACTATGCTGGCTACTAACCTGTTTGGTAATAAAGGGTACTGGGGTCACATATTTATGCCTCCCGGAGTACCTTGGCCCTTATATATTATTATGGTGCCTGTAGAGATTATCGGTATTTTCACCAAGCCCTTCTCATTGATGATACGTTTGTTTGCCAACATTACTGCGGGCCACATTATCATCCTGAGCATTTTGGGCCTGATATTTATGTTCAGCAACGGCGGCACTGAAACCGGAGCCGGTTTTGGTGTGGCGCTGCCTTCTATGCTGCTTACCTTGTTCCTGTATTGCCTTGAATTACTGGTGGCCTTCCTGCAGGCCTTTATATTCACCATGCTATCTTCATTGTTCATCGGCCAGGCTATGGAAGACCACAGCCACCATGCACATGAAGAAGGCCACGGAGCGCACCACTAATAGTTTAAGGATAAGTCAGAAACCCAAAAAATAGAAACAATAAAACCAAAACAAAGTTATGTTATTACAAAAATTGCTCTTACAAGCCGCTGAAGTTGCACAAGTTAGCTGGGGTCCCCTTGGTGCCGGTATCGGTGCTGGTTTAGTTGCCCTGGGTGTAGGTCTGGGTATCGGTAAAATTGGTGCTGGTGCTGTTGAATCTATTGCCCGTCAGCCAGAAGCTTCAGGCGACATCAGGACTACTGCGATCATCCTGGCTGCCTTTATCGAAGGTGTGGCCCTGTTTGGCGCGGTAATCTGTTTCCTTGCCATGAACGCTTAATTTCAGTCAACAAAAAATATAAAACAACCCGCGGGCCGGGCAAGGCGGCCTGCGGTGTTGATTTTAGCTTAACACAACAAGGAAAATGGAATTATTAACCCCGGCGTTTGGATTATTTTTTTGGACGCTTGTAGTATTCGGCACTATATTTCTTGTGCTGCGTAAGTTTGCATGGCGCCCCATTTTGAAGGCCCTGAAAGACAGGGAAGATAAAATTGAAGGCTCGTTGCTGCAGGCTGAAGCCGCCCGCAAAGAGATTGAACTGTTGAAGGCGGATAACGAAAAGCTGCTGGACCAGGCACGCGCCGAGCGCGATAAAATATTGAAAGAAGCCCGCGAAATTGGTGAAAGCCTGGTATCACAAGCCAAGCAAAAAGCCGATAGCGAAGGCAAGCGCATGGTAGATGCCGCCCTTGACAGCATTAACAAGGAGAAGGAAGCTGCCAAAGCTGAAATTAAGGATTTAGTTGCCACCCTTTCTATTGAAATGGCTGAGAAAATCCTGAAAAAGAAATTTGAAAATCCTGCCGAGCAGGAAGAACTGGTAAAAGGTTACCTGCAAAAAGCCACGTTAAATTAATGTCGGATATTAGAATAGCTTCGAGGTATGCTAAATCGCTGATGGACCTGGCGATTGAGAAGGGTTTGCTGGAACAGGTGAACCTTGATATGCGCACGCTGCAAACCGTAGCCAAAGAGAATTCCTCATTGGTGAATGTGTTTGACAGCCCCGTTATTAAAAGCGATAAAAAGGCCGCCATTGTGCACGGTGTTTTTGGCAATACCTTTAATAAACTTACCATGATGTTTGCAGACCAGGTGGTGAAAAAGCGCAGGGAAATGTACCTGCCTTTGATAGCCCAGGAGTTTGTGAAACAGTACAACCAGCGCAACGGTATCCAAACGGCTACTGTTACCAGCGCCACTGCGCTGAGCGAGGGTATGAAAGCATCGGTAAAAGAATTTATTGAAAAAGAAACCAACTCGCGGGTAGACCTGAAAACGATGGTGAACCCGGATATAATTGGCGGCCTGGTTATCCGTATCGAGGATACCCTGTACGATTCAAGCATCGCCAAAAAACTTGACCAGATTAAAAAAGAACTAATTCATCAAAATTAACAGACAATAATATATGTCATCAACAGGAATAAGACCCGATGAGGTTTCAGCCATTATCAGAGAGCAACTCTCTAACCTGAAAACCGAGACCCAGCTTGAAGAAGTAGGTACGGTGCTGCAGGTGGGTGATGGTATTGCCATTATATACGGCCTGAGCAAAGTGCAATACGGCGAACTTATTGAATTTCAGAGCGGGTTGCAGGGTATCGCTTTGAACCTTGAAGAAGATAACGTGGGTGCGGTATTGCTGGGCGGTACTGAAAAAGTACGCGAAGGCGACACTGTAAAACGTTTGAACCGTATTGCCTCTATCCGCGTGGGTGATGGCATGCTGGGCCGCGTGGTAAACACACTGGGCGAGCCTATTGACGGTATGGGACCTATTGGCGGCGATTTGTATGAAATGCCCCTGGAGCGCAAAGCACCCGGTGTAATTTTCCGTGAGCCGGTAAAAGAGCCCCTGCAAACCGGTATCAAAGCTATTGACGCGATGATTCCTATCGGTCGTGGCCAGCGTGAGTTGATCATCGGCGACCGCCAAACCGGTAAAACAGCTATCGCTATTGATACTATTATCAACCAGAAAGAATTTTACGATAAAGGCCAGCCTGTTTTTTGTATCTACGTTGCCGTAGGACAAAAAGCATCAACCGTTGCCCAGGTGGTAAACACTCTGAAAGCTAACGGCGCTATGGACTATACCGTAGTGGTGGCTGCCCCTGCGTCTGACCCTGCACCGTTGCAGTTTTACGCTCCTATGGCCGGTTGCGCTATCGGTGAGTTTTTCCGCGACCGTGGTAAACCTGCTTTGATTATCTACGATGATCTTTCAAAACAGGCCGTAGCTTATCGCGAGGTGTCGCTGCTGCTGCGTCGTCCGCCAGGCCGCGAAGCTTACCCCGGTGACGTATTTTACCTGCACAGCCGCTTGCTTGAAAGGGCTGCAAAAGTGAACGCGTCTGACGAAATAGCTCAGAAGATGAACG
>DASPJH010000142.1:0-8181 GCA_035628715.1 Bacteroidia bacterium | reverse complement strand
CCGCCCGGCGCCCCGCTGCATCACCTGCTGGGTAGGCTATTTAGCCTGCTGGCCTTCGGAAATGTAGAGAAAGTGGCTTTTTGGGTCAATATGCTTAGTGCGATTAGCAGTGCCTTTTGTGTGTATTTTACCTATCATATGATTGTATTGCTGGCCGCCAAAATCATCCCTCCTCTTACCAATACCAACTACCTTTCACACTGGGGGGCCGGAATAGCAGGCGCATTAACCCTCACCTTTACCGACACCTTTTGGTTTTCAGCCGTTGAGGCCGAAGTATATGCCCTTTCATCCTGTTTCACTATGCTGGTGTTCTGGGCTGCACTAAAGTGGGACGAAAGCCGTGATAACCGCTGGTTATTGTTTATAGCACTTGCTGCGGGATTATCTGTTGGGGTGCACCTGCTAAACCTGCTGGTATTGCCCGCCGTGGTATATATAGTGTATTATAGCGCCTACCGCCCCACGGTATGGGGCTTCCTTTTGGCTACCGTTATAGGTTTTGGTATACTATTGTTCATTCAGTTCGGTATTATACCGGGTATCCCGCTTTTAGCCGCTATAGCCGACCGATGGACAGTTAATTCACTAAATCTACCGATGGCTACCGGCGCATGGGCGGTTATTGCGCTGCTGGCTATCGCCTGTTTTATCCTCGTATTTATCAGCCGTAAAAAACAGGTCTTTCACCTTATCAGCTTAAGCATAACCTTCCTGCTTATTGGGTACTCCTGCTATTTAACAGTGCCCATCCGCGCAGCTGCCAGCCCGCCTTTAAACATCAACGCTCCCAAAGACCCTTTCACCTTTGTATCCTACCTTAACCGCGAGCAATACGGGCAGCGCGCTTTGGTGTATGGCCCTTATTTTAATGCTCCCTTAACTAAGTTTAAAACCGGCAAGCCCATCTGGCGGCCATTAAACGGCAAATATGTAATTGCAGGGTACACCACCGAGTATGAGTTTAACCCGGAGTATATGACTTTTTTCCCCCGCATGGGCGATGTATTCAGCGGCTCAAAAGCGGCAGGGTATGTGGGCTGGACAGACGTGGACAAAACTCAGCCACCCGCCTTTGCCGATAACCTGGAATTCTTTTTTAAATACCAGGTGTTGCACATGTATATCCGCTACCACCTGTGGAACTTTGCCGGGCGGCAGAACGATATACAGGGCCACGGCAATGCCCTGCACGGCAACAGCGTTTCGGGTATTCCGCTGTTAGATAATTTAGTGGCCGCCCCTGCTGAAAATGCGCCCAATAACCTGGCTGGCAACAAGGCCCGCAATTATTATTATTTTCTGCCGTTGCTGCTGGGGCTGGCGGGGTTGTTTTATCATGCGGGTTTCAGGAGTTTTTACCCGGTACTGGCCTTATTCCTGTTTACCGGATTATTCCTGGTTATTTATTTAAATGGTCCGCCGTTTGAGCCCCGTGAGCGCGATTACGTGTTTGTAGGCTCTTTCCAGGTGTTTTGCGTGTGGATAGGGTTGGGTGCCCTATGGCTCATGCGCATCGCTTCCAAATACAGTAAGGCTGGCATTTGGATAGGCTTTGGAGTTGCAATGGTGGTATCGCCTGTATTGTTAGCCGTTCAGAACTGGGGCGACCATAACCGCAGCAACCGTACATTTATCCGGGATTTTGCCCGGAATTACCTGGAAAACCTTGAGCCTGACGCCATTTTATTTGTTTACGGCGATAACGATACCTACCCGCTGTGGTACCTGCAAAACGTGGAAGGGGTGCGCACCGATGTAAGGGTTATCAATGCCAATTTATTGAACACTGACTGGGCGGCTTACCAGTTGGCGCAGAAGCAGTATGGTTCTGAACCGATAAAACTCACCATTTCACCGGATATGTACATGGACAGCCGGCTGGATGTGGTAAGGGTGCAGCAGGGAAACGACTCAATGAGCCTGCAGGAAGCTCTTGCTTTTGCCGGAGGTAATGAAGAAGGCAGGAACTATGTAACGCTTGAAAACGGCTCTAAAAGAGGCCTCTTACCGGTTTCTAAATTATATTTCAGGGTAAATGCCGAAAACTTTCCCGAAGATAATTTTGGCTTACTGGAGAACGACACTGCATCAGCGGCTATTACTGAATACCTGACACTGCGGTATAGTTCATCAGCAATTTATAAGGCCGAATTAATAATGCTGGATATTATTGCCAATAATTATTTCAAACGGCCCATATATTTTAGCGGTTTTAGCGAAGCAGAAAACCTGCCGCAATTAAATAAACATTTACGGCTGGATGGGATGGCTTACAGGCTGGTGCCGCTTAAATATCCCGATACAACCGGGTATTTTAACCGGCTGAACACTGCTATACAGGACAGCCTGCTGCATAAGATGGAATTCTCAGGGTATAGCAACCCTAATGTGTTTGTAGACGAAGAATCATTTTATACCGCTCAGCATTACCGAAACCTGTTTTCTATCCAATGTAAAAAATTATTGATGGAAAATAAATATATTAAAGCCGCTGAAACTGCTATTGACGCTATAAAGCATTTTCCTGTTAAAACCATTGATTATAAAAACCATGAGCCTGCTTTAGTGTTTATTGAGTCACTCTGCAGGGGCAATAAAAAACAGGAAGCAGGTAAATTCACCCGTGAATTTATAGCGTCGCTAGCCGAAAAGCTAGCCTACTATAAACCTCTGGAGACCGGTATTGCTGATTACCCCGCGATGATGGAAGTGGACAAATGCATCCAAACATTACAACAGCTGGAAGAGTTATTGGTAACTGTGGGAGAGAAGGAACAGGCGGCACAAGTTGAGAAATTGCTGTACTTTTACAGCGTAAAACAGAAATAGTTGCAAAACCAGGCATTATACGGATTACGCCCCGTTTTGGAGGCGATAGAGAGCGGCAAGCCGCTGGAGAAAGTTTTTCTTGAAGAAGGCGCCCGCGGAGAGCTGATGACCCAGCTGCGCCGCAAGCTGAAGGAAATGGAAATACCTCACCAGGTGGTGCCATCATACCGTTTCAATAAGCTGTCGGCCAACCAGAAGAACCACCAGGGCGTGGTGGCTTTTGTATCGCCGGTGGAGTACCAGGAAATTGAAGAAGTTATTCAGCAGGTATTTGAAAACGGTGATACGCCTTTGATACTGGTGCTGGATAAAGTAACCGATGTGCGCAATTTTGGCGCCCTGGCCCGCACGGCTGAGTGCATGGGCGCTCATGCTATTTTAATACCGGGCAAAGGCTCAGCCACTATTACCGATGATGCCATAAAAACCAGTGCAGGCGCTTTGCTGAAAATACCTGTTTGCAGGGCGCACAACCTGAAAAGCTCACTGGAATATTTAAAAGACAGCGGCCTGATGCTGGCGGCAGCTACCGAAGAGGGCACTACTGACTGCTGGGACGCCGACCTGAAAGGCCCCCTGGCCCTGATTATGGGCAACGAAGAAACCGGCGTTTCCCCTGAATATATTAAACGTTGCGACCTGGAGCTTAAAATTCCCCTGAAAGGTACCATTGAATCACTCAACGTATCAGTAGCCGCAGGCATGCTGCTATACGAATGCGTAAGGCAAAGGAAGTAGGTGTTTTTTGTGTCCGGGTCTTAAAGGTAACCGGCGCTCAACATTAAGCATATAACGGGAACCCTTCCATCATAGCGTTTACGCGTTTGCGCACGTCAGCTATCACGGTTTCGTTATCGTGGTTCATCAGCACTTCGTCAATCAGGTCCACTACCTTTTCCACGTCGCCTTCTTTCAGGCCACGGGTGGTAACAGCCGGAGAGCCTATACGCATACCGCTGGTAACAAACGGCGATTTATCATCAAACGGCACCATGTTTTTGTTAATGGTGATATCGGCTTTTACCAGTGTATTCTCGGCCAGCTTTCCGTTCAGGTCCTTGCTGCGCAGGTCAATCAGCATCATGTGGTTATCCGTTCCGCCTGAAATCACTTTATAGCCTTTTGCCACAAATGCAGCTGCCATAGCCCGGGCGTTTTTAATAACCTGTTCACAATAGGCTTTGTAATGGTCGGTAAGCGCTTCACCAAAAGCCACTGCTTTTGCAGCAATTACATGCTCCAGCGGTCCGCCCTGGGTGCCGGGGAACACCGCGCCGTCCAGCACTGCGCTCATGAGCTTTATTTCGCCTTTAGGGGTAGTATGGCCCATAGGGTTATCAAAATCCTGGCCCATCATAATTAAACCGCCACGGGGACCACGAAGGGTTTTGTGCGTAGTGGTGGTAACAATATGGCAATGGGGCAGCGGATTAGTTAAAAATCCTTTGGCAATTAAACCGCTGGGGTGTGATATATCGGCCATCAGCAGGGCGCCTACTTTATCGGCTACCTGGCGTAGGCGGGCATAATCCCAGTCGCGGCTGTATGAAGAGGCACCGCAGATAATCAGCTTAGGTTGCTCACGCAGGGCTATCTCTTCAATCTTATTAAAATCAATACGGCCGGTTTCCTGTTCCACTCCGTAGAAAGATGGCTTATACAGCTTACCTGAAAAATTCACCGGCGAGCCGTGCGTTAGATGGCCGCCGTGTGAAAGGTCGAAACCCAGTATTTTATCGCCTGGGTTCAACACGCCCAGCATTACAGCAGCGTTGGCCTGTGCGCCACTATGGGGCTGCACATTGGCCCAGGTAGCGCCAAACAGCTGTTTGATACGGTCAATGGCCAGGTTTTCCACTTTATCAACCACTTCGCAACCACCGTAATAGCGCTTGCCGGGCAGGCCCTCAGCATACTTGTTGGTAAGCACACTGCCCATAGCTTCCATCACCTGTTTACTAACAAAGTTCTCGGATGCAATAAGCTCTATGCCATGTTCCTGGCGGTTCTGTTCTTCCTTAATTAAGTCAAAAATTGCGGTGTCGCGTGTCATTACCTGTGTTGCCATACGGGCCGCAAGATACAGGGGAATGTGAGAATGTGCAATATGCTGACAAGCCAATTTTAAATACTGCTATTACCGCTCCACAACATGTATTTTGATGTCGTAGCCAATATACACAACGTATACTCCGCCGCTTTTCAAGGTAATTCCAGGCAGTTTTTTGTGTACTATCCATATTAATTGCCCAGAGTTTAATTGGCTCAGGGCCGGTTGGTCCAGGATTGTTATTGTCCTTATCCTTTTTGCAACCCATTAATACTGAGCACAACGCAACTGATAAAACTGCATTTTTTTTAGGGTGAGGTTTACATTTTTATGAAACTCACGGGACGTTTTAATGTTTTATTGCCGCTAATGTTTTCTTTTCGATAAACTGACTCGTATACATATCCTCACGGTTCATAAACCGTTTTTCACGTGTCAAAATATTGGGCTGGGTGGTTCGGGCGGGTTGTTCCACCTTTGTTACGGATTATGAAACTAACCCTTTATGTGTTGATGACAGCCGTGCTACTGGCTGCATCCTGCAAAAAGAAAGCGGCCACCATTACCCCCGGGCGGCGTGATATTACGGAGGTAGTATATGCCAGCGGGGCCCTGGAGCCTTTCAACCAGTTTACCCTGTACTCCCTGGCCGACGGTACTATTGCTGAGGTACTGGTACAGGAAGGAGACACCATAGGTGCGAACCAAACGCTGATGCGCATAGAAAGCAATGCGGTAGGCGCCCGGCTGTTCAGCTCACGGGAAATATATGAAACCGCCCGGCAGAACTACGGAGAGGGGTCACCTGCCCGGCAGGAGCTAATGTCGCAGTTAAACACGCTGAAAGCCAGTCTAATAAACGACAGCACTAACTACCAGCGGTACAAGCGGCTGTATGAGCAAAACGCCATTAAAAAGGCTGATTTGGAAAGGGCGGAACTAACCTACATCAACTCAAGGAATGAATTTGCCGCCGTGAACCAACGACTGGAAAGTCTTCGCAACCAGCTGTACGTCACGCTTCAAAATGCCGAAAGCCAATATAAAGTAGCCCAGGAAGATGCAGACCATTACCTGCTGAAAAGCGGCATGAAAGGCCGGATTTATGACATTTTAAAGAAACACGGAGAGGCAACCCGAAGAGGCGAACCCATAGCGTTGATAGGGGATGCAGACAAAGTTACAGTGCGACTTAGTGTAGACGAAAGCGATATTGAGAAGATTTCGGTCGGCCAAATTGCCTTGGTGCAGGTAGATGCTTTTGGAGAGAAAATTTTTAAGGCCAGGGTATCGCGCATTTACCCTGCCATGAATAAAAGGGACTTCGCTTTCAGGGTAGATGCCGAATTGGTGGACGAGCTGCCCAAGATACTGCCCGGCGCCAACCTGGAGGCTAATATCATCATACAGGAAAAAAAGAATGTGCTCTGTATACCTAAAACGGTGCTGCTCCCGGGCGACAGTGTACTTGTAAATACTGCAGACGGTGAGCGTAAAATCAAAGTGCAGAAAGGCATTGAGAATTTTGAGTATGCTGAAATAACCGGCGGACTGAATGAGAAAACCGAAATCGTTAAGAAGTAATGAAACTGCTGCTGCATATAGCAAATAAGCACTTGTTATCGCGCAAGAAAACCACCGTTGTAGCTATTTTGGGGGTGACTTTCGGTATTGCGATGTTCATCATTATGATCAGCTTTATGACGGGCATTAATGATTTCCTGTCAGAAACTACGCTGACTTCCACCCCGCATATCCGGCTGTACAACGACGTAAACATTGAGGAACAATCTATTACCGATAGATATTACAGCAGTAACCCCGGGCACCTGACAGTAATACATAACCCGCGTCCCAAAAACGAGCTCCCCCGCTTGAAGAATGGCCTCCGTGTAGCTGAGCAACTGAAAAGGCAGCCCGAAGAGCTGGCTGTGTCGCCAACAGTTAGCTCGCAGGTGTTTTATAATTACGGCCCAACCCAGCTGAACGGTGTACTTACAGGAGTGGATATACTCTCGGAAGACCGGATGTTTGACCTGAAGCCTAAAATGCGTTCAGGCAGTTTGGAAGACCTATTGGCTGCCAACGATGCCATACTGATGGGCGTGGGACTGGCAAAAAAACTGAATGTGAAGAAAGGCGACAAGGTTATTGTCTCTACCCCGCTGGGCAATACGCTTACGCTGAGAATTGTTGGCACCTTTAGCTACGGCGTGGGTGCCATTGATAATGTACGCAGCTATGCTACCATCCAAACTGTACAAAAGGTGCTGGGGCAAAGCAGCAGCTACATTACCGATATTAACCTGAAACTGAAGGATATTAACCAGGCCAAACACTATGCACCCATTTATGCAGGTAACTTTAGTTTTACTGCCGAAGACTGGGAAACTGCCAATGCCACCATACTGGTAAGTTTTGTGGTGCGCAACGCCTTAACCATAGTGGTGGTTACCACCCTGCTGATTGTGGCGGGTTTTGGAATTTACAATATTATGAGCATGACCATCAACGAGAAGATGAAGGACATTGCCATATTAAAAGCTACCGGCTTTGCCGGAAAGGATGTGGTAAGGATATTCCTTACCCAGACCATCATCATAGGTGTATGTGGGGCGCTGTTGGGGCTGGTAATTGGCTATATGGTCAGTTACTTCCTCAGCACGCTGCCCTTTGATGGCGGCGAGTTCCTTGACATGGAGCATTTCCCGGTAGCCTTTATGTTTAAGCACTATGCATTCGGGGTTGGGTTTGGAGTAGTAACTACTTTCCTGGCTGGCTACTTTCCTGCCCGCAAAGCCGCGAGGGTAGATCCGGTGAAGATATTGAGGGGGTGATTAGCTAATGAGACAATATGCTAATAACCCCCAACCCCCTAAAGGGGGCTATTGGGCAGACCACCTTAAATGTGAGTCGGTGAAACGTTAGGATAGCGCCCTGGCAAAAGTCCCCTTCAGGGGGATTTAGGGGTAATTCGGCAAATCCTGTAAATTCTGATTAAAAATGATAGCTTTAAAAGCAGAAAATATAACCAAATATTTTTACGAGCCGCAGAAATTTCGTGTGCTCAGCAATATTAATTTTGAGGTGAAAAAAGGAGAATTTCTATCGCTGGTGGGCAAATCCGGCTGTGGTAAATCCACCCTGCTATACGTGCTGTCTACCATGGATACCGATTACGAAGGGAAACTCCTCATAGATAATCAACCCATTACCGGTAAAAAAGAAAAAGAGTTTGCAAAAATCCGTAATGAAAAAATAGGCTTTGTGTTCCAGTTCCATTTTTTATTGCCTGAATT
>DASPJH010000141.1:0-3523 GCA_035628715.1 Bacteroidia bacterium | reverse complement strand
ATTATCTGGTGTCCGAAATACAGTCCTATAACGATGAGGGCAATGCAAACCATCACCATGGTGGTGCGGGCAAGCCGGTTTATATCTTTGGGAATCTCCACGCCATAGTTTTACCATACGGCGTGCCGGAAAGAAAACACTACTGTTTAACGGCTTTAGTTGATTATTACCGTTTTAGGTGCGTGGATTTTTTTCACAGTATTGTAGCGCGTCAGTCCCCAGTAGGTACAATATTGGCCGTTTCCACCATCAGCACTACCGTTCTTTTGCCCCTGGCCCGCGGGCAGTGCATTACCCCTTTAGATATGGTGGTTCCCTGCATGGGGTTCAGTTCAATGGTCCGGTCCTCAAGGTCAATAAACAGGGCGCCTTCCAGTACAAAAAAGAACTCATCGTCGTTATCGTGTTTATGCCAGTGGAAGTCGCCTTCTTCAAACACGCCTATACGCACCACACTATCGTTTACCTGTGTAAGCGTTTGGTTAAACCAGTGGTGGTTAACGGTTTTGATTACCGAGGCCAGGTCTATCAGTTCATGGTGCCCGAATTTTACATCCAGGTTAATGTTGTATTTTGTATTGCCTTCCATAATACGAATGTAGTTAATTAAAAATTAAACCATGATGTATAAATGTTTTAACATTTTATACTGTATAAAATACCTCTTGGTATAAACCGATTAAATTTCCTGCAACCAGCATTACGTAAAGTTCCATCTATCTTTTAAATCAAAATAATAGTTATGAAAAATGGTAAATTAACCCTGTTAATTACAGGGGCGTTATTCCTTTTTGTTATTTCGCTGGCATCGTGCAGTAAAGAGGATACCGGCGAGCCTGCCAGCAACACAACCAACAACAATAACAGTGGGCCAAAGCCCGTTTGGAAGGACTCGCTGGCCCGTATGTGGGTTGTTACAGCCGCTACCAATAATGGAAAAGATGACCAAAACTCAAAAGGACTACGGTTTTTATTTAAAAAAGACGGCACCTACGACTTTAATAACGGGGATTACGCCGGTACCTGGGAGTTTACCGACAGCACCTACAATAAGATTTTGCTGGACAAGGACGTTCCCTCTTTAAAAACCACATGGACGGTGACCACTTTTACTGCTAAAAAAATATCGACGGATTTTAAAAGCCCTTTTAACGGAGGAAACTCTCACTGGGACCTGACCGCTCAATAATTTAACAACTAAAAAACACAACCTGATTGCAGGGTGAATTTTCATATGCCAAATAGATAAAACCCGCGCCGGGAGGTACGGGTTTTTTTATTTATAACTAACCTCGGGTTATTTTGGCCATTACGCGGTTAATAATGTTATCGCAGTACTTCAGGTTAAAATCAAAAATATCTTCCGCTGCGTACATTTTTTCAATTTGCTGCCTCAACATGCTTGTTGCCCGGTTCAGCTGTACTTTTACATTTGCCTCACTTATTTAAAAAGCCTCAGCAGTTTCGGCCACATTCAGCATCAAAAAAAAAGCCCCTGGTTTCCCGGGGGCATTCTTACAAACAGAATTAAAAACTACGCAGTTTTTTAAGCGGCAATAGTTATTAGCGCCTGTTATCGTTATTGTTATTGTTTCCGTTATTTGTGTTGTTGGGGTTATTACCCGTATTGCTATTGTTCCGGTTTTGATTATCGTTTTGATTGTTTTGGTTGTTACCGGTATTGCCCTGGTTAGAGGGGTTGGTGCCGCTATTGTTATTAGCCCAAACCGGGTCAGGACTTGGAGTGGTTTTTTTACCGGTGTTTGAGTTGGTTTTCTCATTCCGGTTTTGTTCGTTTCCCATACCGGTATCTTCGCTGGTCACATCTACATCGGTTTCCATGTCAGTGTCCATGTCCATGTCATCATCCATATCCATATCTTCGTCGTCCTCAAGCTCATCGTTGTCATCATTACGACCGGGATCTACATCTTCTTCCTCTTCCTCTTCCCAGGTATCTGTGTGGTAATCTTCATCATCAAACTCCTGGCTGTTATCAATGTCCTCGTCGTCCATATTTTGCTTGTTGCGGGGGCTGTTGATTAAATCGTCTTCATTGCGGTTGCGGTTTTCAGTAGCCTTTGTGTTTGTCTGCCTGTCGCGGTTACGCAGCTCGTCGGTTTCTTCCTCCCTGCCAAGATCTTCAGGATTCTGATTACGCACAGTAGGATTTACTGTGTTACGGTTGTTGGTGTTTTGATTGTTACCTGAAGGGTTACCGTTACGATTGTTGTTGTTACGGTTTTGGTTGTTACCCTGGTTACCTTTGTTGTTTTGATTTTTCATGTTTTTGAAAATTATTTTTATTGAAGAGAAAATCTGAAAGCTGCATGCAGGTTATTTGCTTTTTTTGCTGCCCTGGCCTTCTGTCTTGGTTTTACGGCTTTCGCCTGCTGTTTTCTTTTTTTGTGATGTTGCGCTTTTAGTTGCAGCGGCATGTTTCTTTTCCATAGCACATATTTTTTTAATAAGAACTCTCCGCTCTTTCCAGCGGTGATGAACAGGGGTGTCACAATCATACCAGTACTACATACGCAACTGGTTTACAAACCGATAAACCAGGCGGCAGGAAACGGTCGCACAACGTCTTGTGTAGTAAATTACTCCCAAATGTGTATTGGAAACCTCAGCACTATAGTTTGCCAAAACAATTGCAACACAGCGGCAATGCGCCTTATCATACTGTTATCCTGTGCTTTAGACTCGCCTGAACAGCCGGTTAGCAGCGATTATGGAACGTGTTTAGCCGTAACTGTTTGTAAACCCGCATGGGTTGCGGGAAAATGTTGGATAAAAAATATAAATTATGGCCAAGTATGGAAAAAAAGCACAGGATTCGGTAGAGGATGCCATGCACAAAATGAAAAAGGGAAATTTAAAAAGCGGCAGCGGGGACAAAGTAACCTCCCGTAAGCAGGCTGTAGCCATCGGACTTTCAGAGGCACGCGAAAAAGGCGCAAAGGTGCCCGAGAAAAAATCATCAGAAAAAAAATCTTCAACAACAGCCCGGAAAAGCAGCGGCTCTACGGCTCAGAAGAAATCATCATCAACCGCAAAAAGGTCTGAAAAATCTGACACAAAAAGCACACGGGCCAAAAAAAGCGGCTCAGCTAAAAAAACAGCCCCTTCTTCACGCAAAAAGGCAGCTGAATAAACTATTTTAATATCCTCGCCACAGTCAATTTCCAATTGGCTGCCCGGCGGGGATATTTTTCTATCCACAACTGTTGAAATCAAAACAGGGCGGCGGCCTTGTGCCACCCTTATTTTAGCACAGTGAAGTTAGGCGCTGTAGATATAGGTTCCAATGCCATCAGGTTGCTTATCAGCAGGGTTATCCCGATTGATCCCAATAATATACAGTTTAAAAAAGTAGAGTTTATCCGTATTCCTTTACGGCTGGGAGACGACGTGTTTTCAGGCGGCAAAATCGGAAAGGAGAAACAGGAGCTTTTCCTGATGACCATCAATGCGTTTAAGCTCATCCTCGATATTCACAAGGTAAAATATTACAGGGCTTGCG
>DASPJH010000140.1:0-6175 GCA_035628715.1 Bacteroidia bacterium | reverse complement strand
AGCGAAACAAAATAAACACCGTTGGGCAGGGCCTCTGTTGAGATGGCTGCAGTGCCCGCTGAAAATCCGATAGGCTGGGTTTGTACCACCCTTCCTAATATATCCCGCACAAACAATATGGTTTCTGCATGTTCGGGAGTGGTAATATCCACCACCACTTCGTTTCCGCTAACAGGGTTGGGATAAATAGACAGCTGGATTTCTTTTATAAAGAAACGCTTGCTTTCAGGCGCAGGCTGCTCATACGTTCTTACCGGGGCAAAAACATATTCAAATCCCTGATCCCATGGGTTAAGGCCGGCACGCAGCTCCAGCGCAAAGAAATCGTTTTCATTTACAAGCGAAGCAATTTCCTTTTTGGCAGCAGCATCCAGGTTGGTGCCACGGCCTGCAATACGGCTTAGCAGCAGCAGTCTGTTTTTAGTTGTTGCCAGTTTAGCATCCGTAACCTGGGTTTGGTTCAGCAAGGTTTCAGCTTGGGTATACTCTTTATTTAATATGCTTGCATAGGCTTTGAAAAGGCCCAATACTTCAGGGTTTTGCTCTTCGTGGTCCATTTTGGTTTCCAGTTTTTTAAACTCGGCGGTATTGCTGTGCAGCTCTTTGGCCACCTGAGACCAATAAGTCAGCCGTTCAGTATCAGTGCCGTATCCTGAAGGAGTACTACTTCCTCCGCCACCTCCGCCTACTATTTCAGGCCATTGGTAATTCTGGAGTGTGCTGGTGTATGAAAACGGTATATGGCATTTATCTTCCAGTTCTATCCTGGCGTTCACATTATTGGCAAAAAAGTGACCGCACGAGGTTGTTGAATAACTGCTGTTTAAAAGACCGCCAATAACCATAGCATTTCTCACAGTCATATTGTAGTTGCCGTTTTCAGATAACGGATCCGTTGAATAAATGTCAAAAGCGGCTGTTACGCCATTTTTGTTGTTGCTGATAAACACATTTCTGCCGGCATTGGGTGCTGTTGGCCCTGTACCTATTGAACCAAGGAAATTCATACTGTAAATACCCACATGGTAATAATTATACAGGTAATTATTCTTAATTAGAGGAATGGCCATGTCTGAAGCAGAAAACAAAACGATAGCGTCATAAGAATTTAAAATACAATTGCCCCTTATTTCTATATTAACGGGTGATGTGTTTGACTTATAATAATAAATGCCCGTGCTGATGCCCGCTCCCACGGTATTATACCCCATATCTATGTCGTTGCAGCGTATTGATACAAACCCTAAACTTACGGCATGAATACCGTATAATGTAGATTTTATATGATTTGAATAAATATTAGCATTTAGAACACTGTTAAGCTGAATTCCGATTTTATATCCATTTATGGTATTATCATTAATTTCAATTCCTGAAAAAAAGTCAACATAAATCGCAGCCTGCACAGTTGCAGGGTCGGTTATCAGGTTAAAATTGCTGATCCGGTTATTAGCCACTTTAGAAGGGTCAGTAGTATGGTTTCCTGAAATTCGTATCTGGTAATCGTTGTTGGTATGTTCCCTGGTTACCTCAATTTCATTATTCTCAATACTTAAGGGATACGTGAATGGTACATCAATGGCCCTGTAGCAGTTGGTAAAGGTGTTTTCTGAAATTTTTGCACGGGATGAAATAGCGTTAATACCATACATCCGGTTAACTTGTTCAGAACTGTTTGCATAAATAAATTCGTTTTGTGAAACCAGTAATTCACCAAACATTGCGTGGCTCAATAATACCCCTGTATAATAATTATTTGTTGAATAACCGGGATTTACTAATGGGAAGGTAAGCTCATCATTGTCTACAAAAAATTTATTCCCGGTTACTGATCCGCCTGCGCTGGTTTGTGTCTTTAAATGAACTCCTACAAGGCAATTTGAAAACTGGTTGTTGGTTATTTTCAAATGGTTATTTAATCCACCCAAATCCAGGGCAAAATTGGCGTTTTTAAACACGCAGTTATTTACAACCCCGGTTGGGTCTCCCAGGAAAAATATACCCCTCCACGTACCCTGAGGATTACAAGGCCTGAAAACCGAGTTGTTTGCACGCAAAGAAGCACCTGATTGTAATACAATTTGTGCGTCTTCTGCAAACATCACGTCCACATTGGTGGCATCCAGGGTTACACCGGCACTCACTGTCAGCGTGCCATCAATAAAATATTTTATTCCCGAGGTCTGGGTTCCCCAAAAAGTATTTTCGGTTATGGTTTCATCAGCAAGAACCACAAAACCTTGTGGCGGCTCGCACTCTCCAACGCAGGCAACAATATCATTAATTGTAACCGGGGTTACATCAATATCTATATTACCCTCGGTAAATGCAGGTTCCACTAATATAATATTAATATCTCCTGCCCGTGGAACTTCTTCCTGGTCGTATTCTTTAGTGGCAAAACATCCCGATGCTTCGGCATCGTTAGTTTCAGCGCCCCAGAAAATATCATCGTCTGAACCGTTAGATACGTATCCGGTATATAAAATATGTTGGTTTTGCAGGGCTATCCTGAACGGGCGCGATATATTCTGCCTCACCATTCCATCAGGGTGTTTGGTCCATAACCTGTTACCATTTGCTGCATCCACACAGCTTATAAAAGCATATTCAAAATTAACCTCGTTATATCCTGATAAATACAGCAGGTTGTCTACAGGGTCAAAGATCAGTGTACTTAACCTTTCATTTTCACCATTTCCAGTGGTGTTAAATTCCGTATTCCATATTTCATTCAGGCCATAATCAAAACAGGTAATTCCCATATTCAGCTGGTTGTTTGGGTCACGATGAGCCGAATGGCCTATATAAATTCTTTCATTCGCATTATCCACTATAACCCTGTCGTATGAATCATGCCTGTCGCCGTCGAAATCATGAAGGTCTTCCAGCACTTTATTGCCCGTTGAAGGATTGTATATAAATACCAGGCTTTCGTAAGGGGCTGAATGTGTCTCGGCCTTGGCGCCAATAACTACCCATTCATCATCATTCAGCTGGTCCAGGTCATAAAGTCCCATGGGGTCCTGGTCTAAATTAAATTCCATATTATGGACAAGGTTTAAACCATTGTCAAATACCAGGAAATATCCCTGCGTATAATGCTCTGAAAACGCCATGATACGGTTTGCAACAACATAATAATTGCCGTCGGTACCCTGCTCTATTTCAACACCCCTTATTCTTATAACTTCATCTATTTTATACTCTTGCGAGTTGGTAACGGTTCCCGACACAGGGTCGATTATAAAAATTTTAATCCAGTCATTGGTATAGTCATTTACCAGTAGCACCAATTCGTTGGCGTCATTAATCAGGCAGGAAATGGTTCTCTCGTCTATGTCATCGCTACCGTAATAATTCCTCGATATAATATTGCGGGTAACACTGTTGTATTTGGAAACTAATATATCTCCATTGCCGTGTGCCGTTGAATTAGCAATTATTAAATGCTCATTACCGTTATAATTTAATACAAACGAGTTGGTTTCGTTGGCGGCAGTACCGAACGACCTTCGTGAAGTCTGGCTGTTGCCCTTGTATGTGATAATACAAAAGCCCAGCAGCAATGCCAGGGTTAATAATTTGTTTTTCATAAAATGCAGTTTAAAAGTGAAAATTTAAATTAATTATTCCCGAATTTCCTCTCTATCCCTGAATTATAAAAACAACATCTAACAGGTGGCAAATAAATTACGATAAGTGGTAAGGATAATTTAATAAGTGGACAGAATTATTAAAATATAATTATACTGTTACTTATTCAACCTGGTTTTTAAGAAACTATTCCAATACATACACCACCTCATCAATTTCCATCTTTCGGGCATTGGCAAAACCTTTTTCTTGGACGTGGAGGGTAAAACCACATTTTTCCAGCACCCGTTTTGAGCGGTGGTTGTCGGCGGCGGCACGGCCGTATATAGGGCGTGTGGTCTGGATGGCTAAAAACTGTTTGAGGGCCTCGGTGGCAATGCCTTTGTTCCAGTATTCCTTGCCCAGCCAGTAGGCCACCAGCAGTTCACCCCTCATCTCAAAAGAGAGCACGCTACCGGCAATAGCCCCGGTATCCAGCAATATGGTTTGCATATAAACTGTATCCCCCGCCAGCAGGCGTTTCCATTTAGTCATGTACGCCTCTTTATCAAATGGGTTTTCAGGCGTAAAGGCAGCCATATAAGTAGCCTCCTCGTCCAACTGGTTTTGAAAAAAAATTTCAAAATCTTTTTCTGTTGATTTTCTGAGTGATACAGGTGACATAGGGCGGTTTGTTAAAAAATTTGACGTTGGGCAGGGTATAAAATACACTTTTTCCAATTAACCTATATAGGAGGTAAAACTTATTATACAGACCTGAAAAACGTCCAAAAAAGTGGTCGTAACACCGTAACACGCGTAACAAAGTAACAGGGTAACACAGGTCAGCAATTCTTTGTCACAAGGATTCCTACGGGAATGACAGGCTGGAGAGTGGGCTGTAACCGTTTATGTTCTAGTGACAAGCGTTTCCCCGTCATTGCGAGCGGTAAGAGCTGGCTATCGGTGAATGAAACAATATGGTCAGCGAAGCAATCCCGTTAATAGGGTGTCAACAGATTGCTTCACTACCCGTTACTAAAGCTGCTCATTTACCAGGTAGCCCGTTCGCAATGACGACCACTGTAACCGTTGATGTTCTAGTGACATCAATTTTTTAAAAAGTTAAGACCATGATAAAAAACAACTGTATGGAGAGTTGAGATCCCGCCCTTCGTGTGCCTGCACTTTGTGCGGCTGGTGTGATGTTGAGTGTAGTCGAAACATGCGCGTTTGCCAGTAAAAATCTTATATTAACAGGTAAAACATGAATACACAAGATTTAATTAAAGAAATAAGCAAATTAAATGTTCCGGGCTATTACTTTCAAATTAACGAAACCAGGCTGAACTGGCCAGCCCTGTATATTCATTAAGTAGGGGACCAATGGACAGTATTTTATGCTGAACGTGGAATCAAGGAAGGGGTTAAATATTTTGACAGCGAACATGAAGCATGTGCTTTCTTTTTAGATGCAGCAAAAAGTATTGATAAATCTGACCCTATTTTTGGAAATATTACATAGTGTATTTTGGTAGTATCATTATCCTGTCTTATACAATACGTCCGGGCAAAAATCCAACAGTCCTAGCTTGGTTTGGCCGTCGTAGTCGGTATAAGGAAGTAAGTTATCCCAATAGAGTGTTTTGGAAATGGGGTCAACCTTTACGGTATCAAATACTCCAGGTGCAAATATTTTAGAAGTAATTCCGTCAGAATTAATTTCTACGAGATTATCAAAATCAATAGTCTTTACCTCGCCTGTATTCCATTGGCAGGTAATTTTGTGACCTTCAATTTTTAGTATTTCTTCAATTCTCGGCAACATTATTCTAATGGTTTAATTTTGAAATATGTAGGATTATCTGTTGTTAAAGCATTAAAATTCCTCATCAGTTCCTCCCGGTGCAGTTCGGTCCATGCCTGCACCAGTCTCAGCTGCTTCTTAGGCAAGTCGCCCTGGAAGATTTCACCGGTCTCAATGGAAAACAATGCTTCATGTTCACCATACACAGCATGAAAATGGGGCGGTACATGGTCTTTAAAGTACATGTATATAATTATTTCAAAAAACCGGCTTATTTCAGGCATAAATTATTTCGAATTTACAGATTTTATATTCAACTTCCCTCCTAAATACCTTCCCGTATAACTCTCCTCCACCTTCACCAAATCTTCGGGTAGGCCTTCAAAAACAAGGTAGCCACCGGCGTCGCCGCCTTCGGGGCCCATGTCTATTATCCAGTCGGCGCATTTAATTACGTCCATATTGTGCTCAATAATTACAATGGTGTGGCCTTGCTCTACCAGGGCATTAAAGCTGCCCATTAATTTATTAATATCATGAAAATGCAGGCCGGTGGTAGGTTCGTCAAAAATAAACAGTATGTGCTGGTCTTTGCTGGCCTTGCCCAAAAACGACGCCAGCTTGATACGTTGCGCTTCACCGCCGGAAAGCGTGCTGCTGCTTTGTCCCAGTGCTACATAACCTAACCCCACATCCTGCAAGGGCCGTAGTTTGTTTTGCAGGGTTTTGGCATCGGCGAAGAAATCCATCGCTTCGTCCACCGTCATTTCCAGCACATCGGCTATGTTCTTG
>DASPJH010000139.1:0-2049 GCA_035628715.1 Bacteroidia bacterium | reverse complement strand
AATAGTAGCGGGTAATGATTAACCAAAAAGGTTTCCAAATTATTGAAAACATCTATTCGGCAGAAGAAATAAACAGAATCATTGATAAAATAAACAGGACAGGCACAGCAACAAATAATTTCAGGAAATCATCAGAGTTATACGCTATCCGTAATTTTTTAAATGAAATTCCTGAAATACAAATGCTGGTGTTCAATCAAAACTTAAAATCGCTGGTTGCAGGCTTCGGATTGGGCTATTTACCGGTAAAATCGATATATTTTGATAAACCGCCGCAATCCAATTGGTTTGTAGCGTGGCACCAGGATATTACTATTTCGGTAAATGAGAAAGCCAATGCAGATGGCTATAGTAACTGGGTGCCGAAAAACGGATATTATTCAGTGAACCCACCTGTAGAAGTACTGGAGAACCTGGTAACTGTAAGAATACATTTGGACGATACAACGGCCGGAAATGGTGCACTGCATGTATTGCCGGCATCGCATTTGGAAGGTATAAAAAGAGTTGAGAAAGTTGATGCCGGAAACCGGTATATATGTGAGGTGAAGGGCGGCGGAGTAATGTTAATGAAACCGTTGTTGTTTCACTCATCGGCCAGAACTGCAAATAACGAACGGAGAAGGGTGATACATATTGAATTTTCGAACATGGAATTACCAGGTAGGCTGAAGTGGGCCGAAAGAACAATTTAGCAAGCCCCGGTTCCTTTAAGCGTCCTCGCTTGAAGCATTCCCGCTGTTAGCCTCCAGGCTAATTCAAAACAAGCGCAGACGCCTGAACAGCTGCAACCGTAAGCGATGACGCTTAAGGGAACCCGGGCATAAAACAAGCAGGGGCCTTTTGGGCCCCCGCTTGCTGGTTACAACATACTACTTGACGATTAAGATAACCGTTCGGTTTTCATCACTGCCGGTTATTTTAATATTGTACACTCCCCGGTTGACATGTTGGTTGCCAGAGGTCAACGGGTAATTTATTAAGACTTTTGGTAAGCAGGTTGCCTGCTGTTTTTGATTTCAAACTCCAGAGGTAGGTAAGCAAGCAACTTCATACGGGTATTGCCTTCATACCGGTGAATATTTGTAAAGTATAACAGACGGTTAATGCAATCCCCGCGCAAGTTTGCTGCGAGCTGGCTTAGCCATTAGTAAGCTAAAAGTGCTGAGCTTTGGCAGAAAAAGCATTTATTGTTAATGCTAACAATTGTAGTCTTTGCATAACTTTAATTTTAGGTTTGACAGCTTCAAAAAATAATATTTAGAAATTGCAATTACAGGTGCAATATTATAAAAAATATTTAATATGCAATAGATAGTTGCTGGTTTTTTAAAAGTTTTATTACTGTTTAAACATTAAATAATCCGATGCTTTACATGCAATAAATAGGTGTCTACAAAATAACTAAAAATATATAATTTAACTACTTTTTAAGGGCTAAAAATAATAGGAAGTAACAATGACTTATAGTTGGCTTTTAACAGATGGTTTGTAAAAAGTGAAATATTCAGGCGTTCTGCAGTTTTTGCACATGGTTTGGTGCATTTAAAGTGACCCAGCGGGCAGGCGTTACAGCCATGCAGGCCGCAGGGTTTGTAAGAGAAGGTAAACCTGTTTGAAACACTCCACTGTCCTAACTTAGGAATGGCTATTTTGTATATTGCCAGTGAATATTAACTGGCCCATACTATAGATGAATAAACACCGTTATGAATTGAACAACTATAAATAAGGCATGAAAAGAATTATTTACTTCACCGTGTTCATTTTATGTACTACTATAACTTCTGCCCAGATAAAGAGCTTTGAGTATGACGACCTGGGAATTGACATGTGTTTTCAGCACCACTTTGCTGGTAAAAGCTTTATTACATACTCTGCTATAGAAATTGTAAACAAAAAAAGCAATGACATTTATATCCCTTTGTCAGGAATTGAAAGTATACAGAACGACACTATTTTTATGGAGAAAGGCAGATGTTTTAATGGGTATTCCAGGCAAAAAAGGATTCCTTATATAAGCTACAATTACCAATTTACGTCAGGCTG
>DASPJH010000138.1:0-5901 GCA_035628715.1 Bacteroidia bacterium | reverse complement strand
AAGGGAAAAAGCGAATTTACTGTGCATACTTCCGGCTCTACCGGCGAACCCAAACCCATAACCTGGAAACGGGAACTGATGGAGCTTAGCGCCCGCAATACTTTAAATGCGCTTGAAATTATATCGTCAGATAAAATATTTCTTTGTCTTTCCGTTCATACCGCAGGTGGGCTAATGATGCTGGTGCGCGGGCTGGTAGCCGGGCTGCCGGTAATGGTTGTGGAACCGTCAGGCAACCCGATGGAGCAGTTGTCGCCGCAGCACGATTACACCTTTGCTTCTTTTGTGCCCCTGCAAATGCACCATATACTGGCCATGCACGATTTAACATCGGTGCCTAAGCTGAACCGTTTCCGCAAGGTGCTTATCGGGGGAGCATCCATGAATAATGAATGGAGCCGCCGCTTTACCGACCTTGACCCTGAATTTTACCACACGTATGGCATGACGGAAACCTATAGCCATATAGCATTAAGAAAGCTGAACGGTGCGGGGTCTACAGCACGGTATATTCCGCTACCGGGAGCCCAGGTGAGCAAAGACCGCGAGGAGCGGCTGGTAATTAACGGCCCGATAACCAAATATGGTGATATTGTAACTAACGACCGGGTAAAAATCCATCCGGATGGCAGTTTTGAGATACTGGGACGGATGGATAATATTATCAACTCGGGCGGAGTAAAAATTCAGCTGGAAAAGGTGGACGATGCTGTTATGCGCCTGAAGCAATTGCGGGGCAGGGACTTTTTTACCTGGTATGTGCCCGATGAAGAGCTGGGACAAAAACTGATTACCATAATTAAAGGCGAACCGCTGGACCCCATGGACGAATACGAGGCACGGGTAGATTTGCGGAGCTTTCTGGAAAAATATGAGGTGCCCAAGCAGTTTTATTATGTACCGCATTTCATTCTTACCGAAAGCGGTAAGGTGCAGCGGCAAAAAACTGCTGAACTGGCATTGAAAAAATAAAGTAGCGGTTATTAATACGACAGGTCCACTACTTTTTCTAAAAACCAGCGACCTGAATTTTTATAAAAGTACAGGGTAAGATTAAAAGAGCTGTCGGCATTTACATACTTCACTTTCGCCGTAGAATCCTCTGCCATTATTTGCGATGCAAACCTGTCGCCGTCAGGAGTCATACTATCGTTTAAAGGAATGTACTCGTAATCTTCCGTATAGGAAGAATCAACCACCACTATTGTATCCGCTACTTCCAGGCCGTCATCGCCAAAATCCATCGGGTGGCCCCATACCGGTATAGGAAAATGAATGCGGGAAAACTGGAACGACGTATCGGTTTTAAAGCGATCAAAGAAAGAGTCAAAGCTTTCATCGGCATCCAGTGTTTCCATATTTGGATCAACCGGCGGTTCATCCTTCTTTTTACAACGACTGCATCCGGCCAGCGCTATTACCAGCAGGCTCACCAGCAGGGGTTTAACAAAGCTTTTAGAACAGGTTCGGGTAGTGCTCAACATTTATTGTTGCGGTTTGTTACATCTTAACAAACCAATTCAAAAATAATATCATGAGCGAACAAAAAAACCTTTATAGCGAAGAAGCGATAAATAAATTACAGGAACTTGCCGAAGATGCAGATATAGCAATACTAACATCGGGGCTTACCAATTTGCCGCTTTCTGCCTGCCCGATGAGCACACGTGATGTGGATGAGCACGGCCACCTTTGGTTTTTAAGCACTGCCAACAGCGACCATAACCACAATATAGCCAGGGATAACCGGGTGCAATTGTTTTATTCCAACCACAGCTCGTCAGAGTACCTGAGCATCTATGGCACGGCCGAAATATTAAAAGACCGTACAAAAATTGACGAATTGTGGAGCAGTATGGCAAAAACCTGGTTTAATGAAGGCAAAGACGACCCTAACCTTACCGTTATAAAGGTAATGCCGCTGGAAGCCTATTACTGGGACACCAAAACCAATAAAATGGTATCGCTATTTAAAATACTTTCAGGGGCCATAACCGGTAAAGAAAACGACGACGGCATACAAGGAAAAATATTTGTTTAATAAAAGGTTAACTATTTCATTTTGTGTAGCGAAGGCCGAAAAGGCCTTCGTTTTTTTTGCCCGCTTTTAAGCTTCGACAGAGCTTGAAACTTCTTTACCGCGAACAAAACCGGAGGCCCCTCCCCTTCCTGCAAACTAAGCAGCAAAAAATACCTTGTAAGAAACTGCAACGCTGTTTGAAATTCCAACCTGTACAACGAATTTTGCAGGTTTAAACGAAATACAGGATGAGGGTATTCAAATTTGGGGGTGCATCCGTAAAGGATGCTAATGCTGTGCGTAATGTAGCAGGTATACTGGAGCGCTACAGGGGAGAAAAGCTGCTGATAGTAGTATCCGCCATGGGTAAAACCACTAATTCGCTGGAATTGCTGGCTGAAGCGTGGTATAAACAGAAAACGGATGAAATGTGGGCGCAGTACCATAAAGTGAAGGAGTTTCACGACGCCATTATTGCCGATTTGCTGGAAGATAAGAAGTACAATGTGTACGATGAGATTGACAACCAGTTTGTGGAATTGGAAAGCCTTTTGGAGCAAAAGCCTGAAGGCGGATACGACTTTATATACGACCAGGTGGTGAGCTTTGGTGAAATCATCAGCACCCGCATTGTAAGCAGTTACCTGAAGGAGAACGGCTTTAGCAACCGCTGGATTGACGCCCGCAATTTTATCTTCACTACCGGTCCGCACCGTTCAGCCAATATTTTGTGGGAGGATACAAGCGAAATTATCACTAAGCGTTTAAAACCCATTGTAGAAAAACAGATAGTGATTACGCAGGGATTTATTGGCAAGGCACCCAGTGCTTTTACCGCCACCCTGGGCCGCGAGGGTAGCGATTATACGGCAGCCATTATGGCCTATTGCCTGGAAGCAGACAGTGTTACTATATGGAAGGACGTGGCCGGGGTTATGAATGCCGACCCCAAGCGCATGCCTGCTGCTGTTAAAATTAATGAGCTAAGTTATAACGTGGCTATTGAGCTGGCGTATTACGGGGCAACTGTAATTCACCCCAAAACCATACAACCCCTTAAGAGTAAGAATATCCCGTTATACGTTAAATCGTTTATAAATCCCGATGCTGAAGGAACCGTTGTAAGCACGGCCGCCCACGATGAAACCAAGCTACCGTTTTATATTTTTAAATCTAACCAGGCAGTAGTGAAAATATCCACTAAAGATTTTTCATTTATTGTGGAAGATAACCTGAAAAACATATTTTCTATTCTTTCAGACTGCAGAATTACCATGAGCCTGATGCAGAATTCGGCCATTAGTTTTTCGCTCTGTGTAAACAACGACGAAGAAAAACTGGAAGCCCTGAAAAAGGCCCTGAACCAGCAGTTTAATATTGAAATTACCAGCAATACAGAGCTGGTTACCATACGCAATTATACCGATACCGTATTGCATGAGATACTAGGCGACCGTCAACCTTTACTGGAGCAACGGACTGCCAACGTATTGCAATTTGTTGTATAATTGTGTAAATGATCTTTAAAGATAATAGCTACTCGTATTATTATGGCTGGTATTTTCCGCTGGGAATACGCATCGTGGTAATATTGATAATGACGGGCGCATTAACTGCTTCGGTAAATGGGCAGCCTATGAGTTTAGGTAGTTTGCCGTTTCTTGCTTTTTTTATATTTGTCCGCAAACGGCTGGATATTAACTTTACTAATAAACAGTACCGGGAAACCATGACCCTTTTTGGCATGCCGGTTAACAGATGGAAACCAATACCCCCGTTTGAATATGTTTCCGTATTTACTGCCAAAATGGTTTCAACCGTAAACACCAGGGTTCATAGCGGCAACTTTACTGGCGAGGAAGTGCAGGTGAACCTGGTATATCCTAAAAATAAAAAAATAACCGCAGCAAGCATTGACAGCAAAATGAAAGCATTTGACCTGGCCACATACTTCTCTGTAAGGCTGGATAATTTAAGGGTGCTGGATGCTACGCAGCGTCCCTTTGTGTGGCTGGATGAACAATAATCCGCTCAAAAATGTCCGAAAAAAGGAAAATATACCTGTTTTATTTAAGCTTCCGCGGCAATAAAAATGTACCCTCATGGCTGGTGTATACCTTTGTGGGTTTTATGGCGGTGTCTTTTCTTATTTCATGGATATTTGAAACCGCAGTAGGCTTTGCAATGATGGGATGCTATCCCTTATTATTTTTCATTGTAAAACAATCCATCGAAATTGATACGGACAATAAACTATACCGCTATGGCGTAGATTTAGCCGGTTTTTCATTCGGTAAATGGCAAAAACTGCCGGAAATTCAATATGTATCTGTTTTTAATGCGCAATATCGCTCTTACATAGACGGGGATTCGGGCGATTACGATATTAACTACCGTACCGAAGTTAACCTCGTACACGGAAAAAACCGTAAAATGACGGTTTGGGTAGGTATGAGCACGAAACATGCTTTTAATACCGCCAATTATTTTGCTGAGAATTTAGACTTAAGCGTACTGGATGCCACCAAACGGCCCTTTGTATGGCTGGCGAAATAAAATAATTATTTTCAACCTCCAGAATTTCTGATTCCAAATATATTTAAACTCATCTATAAATGTAAAAGAAAATTTACCAGCACCTATTATTGCCTAACAGGCAGTAACGCTGTAAAAGTCATGCCTATCCCCGGAGCCGATTCCGCGGAAATTGTACCGTAATGATTTTCAATGATCTTTTTGCAAAGTGCCAAACCAAAATCCTGGCTTTTAAATTGCAAAATGCGCGCTATTTCAAAAATTTTTTCTTTTTTAATATCTACTCCTGCCCCATTTCCTGTTACTACAATTCTTACAAAATCAACATACCTGTATTTTCCCTTTATACTTCTGAAACTGTTATGCTGGATAATGATGCCCTCAATTTTTATCTTCAAAGTTTCCTGTGGCCTTTTGTAATGAATATAATTTTTAAAAATATTTGCAAAAAACATTTCCAGTTGTTTTCGATGACCGGTTATCACAGGTAAAGGCTCTGCTTCCAGTTTAATGTAGTTTACCTCATTGCTGTCAAAAATTGCAGTGTAAGCATAATTTACAATAGTATTTAAATCAACTTCTTCAAAATCATGGTCCATTGTACTTAAGCTTATATACTGCTCCAGGTTGGTAGCCAGGTTTCTCAGCCGCATGCATTCGGCATGTATCTTTTCAAATTCTGTTATTTGTTTATCCTGGATACTATTTTTTAACTGCCAGGCTATCCTGTCAGAAAACACGGCTATTTTACGAATCGGTTCCTGCAAATCATGCGAAATAATTTTACTGAATTGGGCTATATCATCATTAATTTGTTTCAGCCTGCTTACCCGGCGGTCCAACTCAATACTATGAATTTCCAGTTCTTTTTTTGCCGCTATCAGTTCCGTGTTTTCTTTCAGGGTTTCCTCCGCTTTTTTCTTCGCCAGCAGCAGTTCCTGCTCATATTTTCCCCGTTCCTGTACGGTAATAACAATGCAATGATTAATAAACTGGTCCTCAAAATTTTTTCTTAACGCATTACAGATTACAGGAATTGTGGCGCCATCTTTTTTTTTAAAATGAAGAATATTTCATTCGCTCTTCCGTGCATTTTTACCAGCGGAAAAAAATGGGTATTGTAAAATATACGGCCGGCAACGGTAAGTATTGACTCTAAACTGTTGCCTATCACTTCCGATTTATCTGAATAACCAAGCCAATTTACCAAAGTTGAATTAATTGCCTTAATTAGTCCATTATCCGTAAAAGTAAAAAAACCGCAGGGCGCAGTATCCAGGTCAGCAACGGTCAGGTCGTACATCAGGTATATTAATTGTAGGAAATATTTTCCAGGTATTCTTTAA
>DASPJH010000137.1:0-2833 GCA_035628715.1 Bacteroidia bacterium | reverse complement strand
AGTAGTTAAACCACAATTTGTAAATTACATTTATTTTCAAAAAAATTTAATACGAATAGTTTCGGAAGACGGTAAGAAGTTTGGAATTATAAACCGGAAAGGGGAATTGATTATTCCCGTAGAATATGACGCAATTTCAGACGATTACAGGGCCGGTTACTACCTTGTATGCATTAAAAACGGGAAAAAGGGTGTGGTGGATGCCGATGGGAAATTAATAATACCGGCCAAATTTAATGATATACGGCTTTTGGATGACAATTATTTTGTTTGCGAAATTGATAAAAAGCACCAGGCCGTTTACAGCAAAACCGGGGAATATATTAACGAAGTTAAAGCCGAATACATTAATATTCAAAGTGAATGTATTGTTTTCAAAACTAATGACAGATACGGCTTTTATCATTATAAAACCAATTATTTCAGTCCACCCAAATTCAGCTCCGTGAACGGGTTTTACAACGATACAGGGATAGCTTATGTTGGCGGTGCCGCATGTCATATAGATACAAAAGGGAATTATATCACCCATCCCCGGTTTAATCACGTTGAAATATTCAGCGAGGGCCTGTCGGTAGTGAGAAGTGGCGGCACGTATGGGTTTATGAACAATAAAGGTGATTTAATAACCCCTGTTATGTATGAACATGCGCAACGGTTTTCGGAAGGGCTGGCGCTGGTTAAGCTGAAGGGGAAGTATGGATTTATTGACACAGCCGGAAAGGCAGTAATTGATTTTATCTATTCAGAGGCTGGCCCCTTTGGGGACGGACTTGCCGCGGTAAAAGTGGGCAATTACTGGGGTTTTATAAACCAGCAGGGAGAGATGGTAATTGAACCCCAATTTGATAGCGTGACCCAGCCGTTTGCAGGCGGCAGAACGTATGTAGTTAAAAACAACCGCATGTTTATCATCAACCCTAAGGGCAAAGAAGTAAGCAGGTAGGTTGAGCCAACAGGTATAAAACCTGTTTTTATGAAATTACTGCATAGGATAACTTAGGAGCAATCCATTTGTCCCGCAGCTAAAGCAACGGGTTACTGAATAAGGGTACGTCCTTATCCATTATTTGTAAAAATATCAAGCTAACCATTTATATTCATCAGATACTGGGAATGTTGCTGTTATTTTCCCGCTGCCATTCAGTAACCCCGTGGCTTTAGCCCGGGGTAAAGGAACTTACCGACATTGCTACCCCCCTCATTTACCTTTCCCACACATACTGTATAAAACCCTGCGCCCAAACGGGCAGGAAACCTTATTTTTGTAACAATGCAGCCCGATACGACCAACGAATTGTTTGACATAGCCTTTGATTTGGTGAATAATACCACCCGCAACCTGTTTCTTACCGGTAAGGCGGGTACGGGTAAAACCACGTTTTTAAGCCATGTGCAGCAGCAAGGGCGCAAGCAAAGCGTAACAGCTGCGCCTACCGGGGTGGCCGCCATTAATGCGGGCGGGGTTACCCTGCACTCGTTTTTCCAGCTGCCTTTTCAGCCGTATATTTCCGAGGGAGGGTTTACCAACGGCGCTACCTCCAACCGGTATGACTTGCTGAGCAAGATCCGGTTCAACAGCGATAAAATTGAGCTGCTGAACGACCTGGAACTGCTGATTATTGACGAGGTGAGCATGCTGCGCGCCGATATGCTGGATGCCATTGATGATATTTTACGGCATTTCCGCAAAAACATGCACGAGCCATTTGGTGGCGTGCAGGTGCTGCTGATAGGCGACCTGTTCCAGCTACCGCCGGTAGTAGGCGATAATGAGTGGAGGGTATTGCAGGATGTGTACGAAAGCCCGTTTTTCTTTAGCGCTAAGGTAATAAGGGAAAACCCGCCATTATTTATTGAATTAAAGAAAATATACCGCCAAAGCGAACAGCGTTTTATAACCCTTTTGAATAATATCCGTAACAATGCGGTGGAGGAATACGACCTGCAACTGCTGGAAGAACGGTATGAACCGGATGCGCAGGATACGGACGAAAACTGTATTACTCTGTGCACGCACAATTATAAAGCAGACGAAATTAACCAGTACCGGCTGAACAGGCTGGAAGCGGAACTGCATACGTTTTCGGCTGAAATTAAGGGGGAGTTTTCGGATAAGGCGTACCCTACCGAGGAAAAGCTGCCGCTGAAGGTGGGCGCGCAGGTAATGTTCCTGAAAAACGACCCGGACAAAAGATATTTTAACGGTAAACTGGCGGTTATTAAAGCGATAAAAGAAAATTCCATTACCGTGGAGATGGACGGCAGCGGCGATGAACTGGTGCTGCAAAAAGAAAAATGGCAGAATATACGCTATGTATTAAACCGGGAAACCAACCGTATTGAGGAGGAGGAAATCGGCAGCTTTACGCAATATCCCATCCGGCTGGCGTGGGCCATTACCATACACAAAAGTCAGGGGTTAACGTTTGATAAAGCCATTATTGATGCGGGTAAATCGTTTGCTGCCGGTCAGGTGTACGTGGCCCTTAGCCGGTGCCGCACGCTGGAGGGGGTTTCGCTGTTGTCGCGCATACAGGGAAACAGCATTAAAAACGACGAGCGGATAATTGAGTTCGCCTCCAGTGAAAATGATATTGAGGAAATTAAGGAAATATTAGTCCGTGAGAAGCCTGGTTTTGCTGCCAAGGTTCTGGTTAATACCTTTAACTGGAATAAATTAATTATCCAGTTAAATGCTTTTTACGATATAACCCGCGCCAAAAACCTGCCGGATAAAGAGAAACTGCACCAAATTGTAAAAGGCCTGGTAGAAAAAGCCAACGAGCAAAAAATTGTTGCCGATAAGTTTACCGCCCAGCTAAAATACATC
>DASPJH010000136.1:0-2283 GCA_035628715.1 Bacteroidia bacterium | reverse complement strand
GCCTTTTTTAATACCGCTGCCATAAAACAATACCGGTACCCGTGTATCATATGCCCAGGGCGAGCCGTGCGTGGTGCCTGTTGGACTGCTGTATTCCATCCAGGCGGGTTCGGTAAGCAGCAGCACATCGCCTGATTCTTTTGAGTTCCAGCCGCGGTAAAGTGCGTGCTCTACCTCCAATATGCCAATATCGCCTTTTGTAAACCTGCAGGCTGTATAATAACGGGCTATACCGGGCAAAACTGCCGCGGCTTTACCTGCGGTTTCCTGTACCAGGCATTCATCCAGCCCAAGGACTTTTACTTTGGCAGTATCCAGATACACCTGGTCGTTTTCATAATGCAGCACCAGGCTGTCACCAAATCTGTCTTTTAAAGCCGCTTTAATAGCCGTTTCAACTTCTTTGCCTTTAATGCGTCCTGCTGGGATACGGTGGTCGGCCAGCATGGCAGGCACCTCATTCCCACCGTGGTCGGCAGTAATAAAAATGGTCCATTTACCCTTGCCAATTGTCTTGTCGAGGTAATTGAAAAACCCGGCTAACTCTCTATCCAGTCGCAGGTACATATCTTCCAGCTCTACTGCCTGGGGGCCAAAAAAATGACCTGCATAGTCCGGGGATGAGTAACTCAGGCATAAAAAGTCGGTTTCTTTCCCTTTGCCCATCTGTTCTCCGGTAATAGCTGCTTTACCTGCTTCAGTAACCAGAGTATTGCCATACGGTGTATAGCTTAGTATACCATAGCCCCGAATTTCTTTCAATTTAGATAGGTTGTAAGGAAATACCGGGCGGCTGCTGGTGTCAAACCTGCCCTCGTAGTTATTATCATCAGGAGCTGAAGCTTTATAAGTGTTTACGGGATAAAGTGTTTCCCATTTGCTGTTTACAAAGGTTTCGGCAAGCTTTTTATTATTAAATTCCTGCATCCATTTGGGCAGTTCGGGCATGTAAAACGTACTGGTGGCAAAAGCTCCGGTTTTGCTGTCAAACCAGTAAGCACCGTTGGCAGAGTGGCCCGCAGGCAATACTGCTCCACGGTCTTTAATCGATATCCCCACTACTTTTGAACGAAACTGCGTTGCCAGCCTCAATTGGTCGGTAATTGTAGTGGTTTTTAGGTTCCGGGGCGATTTGCCCATATTACTTTCCACTCCCTGGCAGGTAGTATCGTCTACGCAGTAAATGCTTTTTCTATCCTCCCGGCTAAACCAGTCGTTGGCTACAATGCCGTGTATAGCCGGTGTGGTGCCTGTGTATATGCTGGCATGCCCGGGCCCTGTATAGGTGGGCACGTAATTAAAATGGGCGTTTTCAAACATATACCCCCCGTTGATGATACGCTTAAATCCACTGTCGCCAAATCGCTCCCAATAACGGTAAATATAATCCTGCCGCATCTGGTCTATTACAATGCCCACTACCAGTTTGGGTTGCTGGGCCGAGAGGCGGAAACAGGAAAGAGTAAGGATGAAAACGGTTAATAGTTGGCGCATGGTGCAAATATATCTTATGCCTGTAATGATATGGTTAACATGATCTCGTTACCCTGTTGTATAATTATACCGCTATATTGATTATCAGTTACTTTTCTATAAGTTTGGATGTTTGACTAACCTCACTATCCAGTATAACTTACGGCGGTAAGGTTATAACTAATATTTAATCCCAACAACTAACCGACAAAATTATGAGCACAGCAATTGCCAGTACCGATGAGCAATTAAGTAGCCTACCGGGTTTTGGCCCTGTACAGGGCGTACAATTTGCCGGATATTCCTCTGTTCGTGGGGTAACCGGGAATAATGGGGCCGACAAAAGCGACGAGAACCTGTTTTACTGGTTTGCAGGACAAAAAAATTATGCTGACGCGCCAACTATTATCTGGAGTAATGGTGGACCCGGTTCAAGCAGCTTTTGGGGCTTTTTTCTTGAAAACGGCCCATACGATATAACAGGCGGAAGCGGAACACCGGTAATAGCGGCCCGTAAAAATGGCTGGAACAACTATACCAACTATATGATGTTTGAGCAACCCTTGAGCGTTACCGTTTCATTTGCCAATGATGCGGAAGACATTCCAAAAACGCCTGAAATGGGGACTGCGCAGTATTACCAGGCCCTGTTGAATTTTATTGCCCGCCATCCTGAAATTGAAAATAACCCTGTTATTCTTGCCGGTGAATCGTATGCTGGCACTTACCTGCCCTTGCTGGCTAAGGCAATACTGGATGGTAATGCCAAAGGATACAGCAAAATAAAGCTGGCGGGTGTAGTGTTGCTGG
>DASPJH010000135.1:0-5014 GCA_035628715.1 Bacteroidia bacterium | reverse complement strand
AGTAGCCAGCCCGAAATCTATATCGCCTGAAAGCTTAATAGTTTCACTTAATTCCATCAGGTTTTTATGCACCGGCTCCGGAGCTTGCCCGTCAAACCCGGGGTTGTGCTCGCAGTGCAGGAAAGTAGCATCAGGAAACAGTTTGCGCATTACATTCTGGCCCGCACCATACATAGCATCATACGCTATCTCCAGTCCAGATTTACGGATAGCTTCAATATCAAAGCTTTTTTCAGCGTGGGCAATGTATTCGGCTTCCAGGTCTATATATTCAACAAGGCCTTTAGAAATAAATTCAGTAACTGACTCTGACGGTACAACGGCTGATGCAGGAATCAGTTTTTCCACCTCGTCAATCATAGCTGGCGTGGCAGGGCCACCGTAGCCCGCCTTTATTTTATAACCATTGTACTCAGGAGGGTTATGACTGGCCGTAATAATTATACCCGCTGAGGCTTTGCGGTTGTATGTTCCCAGCGAAATCATAGGGGTGCTTACAAATCCTTTTGCCAGGTAAACTTTTATACCTGCTTTTGCCAGTATCACAGCGGTAGCGCCGGCAAACATTTCACCTCCAAAACGGCAATCGTGGCCAACAACGGCAGCGGCAGCAGTATTGTTTTTTTTCAGCCATTGTGCTGTGGCTTCGGCCACGCGGGCCAGGTTATCCAGTGTGTACTCTTTTGCAATAATGGCTCGCCATCCGTCGGTGCCAAACTTAATCGTTTCGTTCATTTCAGTCGTATTTTACGTATTCGGTTATTTGTGTCCAGAAATAGCTGTCCAGCGCCCGGATATACTTACCGGACTGGGCCGGCATAATTTCCTGGTGATTAATTTTTTTAATTAAATACTCAAAGTTTTTTGAAGCCAGGGATGTTTTTATTTCCTGGAAATCGAGCTTAAGGCCATACTTTGCAAAGGCGTCAATTCGTATAGGATGGGTTTTGGCAGTATTGAAATAAAGTATAATATTTTGTGGTGAATGAACAATGCCATTACCGGTTTTTTCCCAAATTTCTTCCACTTCTATTTTACTGATGGAAAAGATAAAATCCCTGCCGAGATAGCTAAAAATATGGCCTCCCCCGTTATTGAAAAAAAACTCGGGGTTTTCATTTAAAAAATTTTCAATGCCCCGGTAATAGGTTTCGCCCCTCCATGATTTCACAATCTCATAATACACTCTTTTGCGGCCCGGCAACTCTATTTTATTAATTATTTTCTTTTTTTTACTGAAGGCCTTTTCTTTTACCTGGATAGATTTTAACAAATTATCCTTAAAGGTGTTTTGGCCAAACTGCACTAAATTAAAATGATAATTACGGCTGTAAATGGCAGTGAAATACGAAATGCTGTCTCCGCCGTTTGCATTGGTGTATAGTATACTGTCGCCCAGTATTTCATCAATATCCTCAATATCTACAAAGCCGTAGGACACCTGCTCTCCTTTATCGTTTTTATTGATAAATGAAAAACCCAGGATATTGAACTGTGTTTTCCGGCGGTTGCTGCTCCAAACTTCATTAAAGAAAATATCATCCGTTTTGCGGAAAAAGGTTTTGGTGCTGGCTTCAATGTTTTTCAGCGATTGAAAGGTAATTTTCACATCCTTCCGGGGCGAATCCCAAAGGGTAACCATATCCTTTTCCAGCAGGCTGTATACCAGCGCAGGAATTGAAGTAACTAGGTTAAAACCGAAGGTATCGTGCTGCTCGTCCTTGTTCAGGTGGGTAAGCACAATCACATCCCTGTAGGCAAAGCAGTTTTGCCACAGCAATAATCCCAACAGCGATATGAATAATTTTCTGAGCAACCTGTATTAAACAAAAGCACTGATGCCGGTAATTTCCATACCTAATATCAGCAGGTGTATATCATGTGTTCCTTCATAGGTAATAACTGATTCCAGGTTGGTCATGTGGCGCATAATCGGGTATTCGCCGGTAATGCCCATGCCGCCCAGCATCTGCCTTGATTCGCGGGCGATATGAAGGGCCATATCCACGTTGTTGCGTTTGGCTAATGAAATCTGGGCAGGCGTGGCCTTGCCCTCATTCATTAACGTACCCAGGCGCCAGCAAAGCAATTGCGCTTTGGTTATTTCGGTTAAAAATTCGGCCAGTTTCTTTTGCTGCAACTGGAAACCAGCTATAGGCTTACCAAACTGCTCGCGCTCTTTGGTATATCGCACCGCCGTATCGTAGCAGTCCATAGCGGCGCCTACTACGCCCCAGCTGATACCATATCGGGCGCTGTTAAGGCAGGTAAGCGGGCCTTTCAAACCTTCCACGCCTGGCAGCAGGTTTTCTTTCGGCACTTTCACATTGTCAAATACCAGCTCGCCCGTTGCGCTGGCGCGTAAGCTCCATTTATTGTGGGTTTCAGGGGTTGTAAAACCTTCCATACCGCGCTCTACAATCAGTCCGCGTATTTTACCCTGTTCGTTTTTGGCCCACACCACAGCTACATCAGCAAACGGTGAGTTGCTAATCCACAGTTTAGCCCCGTTCAGCAGGTAATGGTCGCCCATGTCTTTAAAGTTGGTTTCCATACCGCCGGGATTACTGCCGTGGTTAGGCTCCGTCAAACCAAAGCAGCCCATCCACTCGCCTTTGGCCAGCTTGGGCAGGTATTTTCTTTTCTGCTCCTCGCTTCCAAACTTATATATCGGGTACATTACCAATGAGCCCTGCACCGATGCTGTGCTGCGCATACCGCTGTCGCCGCGTTCAATTTCCTGCATTATCAGGCCGTAAGAAATATAATCCAGCCCTCCGCATCCGTATTCGGCAGGCAATTGTGGGCCAAATGCACCTATTTCGCCCATGCCTTTCACTATATGGTTAGGAAAAATATTATTCTGGGCACAGTCTTCTATAATAGGGCTTATCTCGCGTTTCACCCAGTCACGCACTGTATTGCGAATCAAAATATGCTCCTCGCTCAGCAGGTCGTCAATATTATAAAAATCGGGAGCCGTAAATAAATCAGGCTTATTACTGCGATGAATAGGCGGATGTTCTTTGAAATAAGGCATTGGTGTTTTTTGCGTTTGGTGCAAAAGTAATAAAAAAGGGCTGCGTTATTAAACGCAGCCCTTGCATATGACAATCAATAAATTAACTTATTTTTGAATAACCAGCTTTTGAACTGACTGATTACTACCATATTTTAAAGTACAGAAATACACCCCGGCAGCCAAATCGCCTGCGTTAAACATTATGCTGTATTTTCCGGGTTGCTGGGTTTCATTGGTTTTAACAGCTTTAACAATTTTGCCTGAAATGTCACTGATCTCAATAGATACTTCCTGCTCTCCGGTTAATTCATAGGTAATTGTTGTATGCCCGTTTGAGGGGTTAGGGTACAGGGAAAACTCCTGCTGCCCCTGGGGTACCTCGCCGGTAGAAGTAGGTGCTGTAAAGGCCGAAATAACATTTGTTTCTACCCTTATATAATAAATAGTGCTGCTGTAGGATGAGTCCTCGTCAGTAGAGTCGCCGGGTAACTGCCTTAATTCAAAAGCATAATCCAAGGGAAACTCAACACTGATGTTCTGATTAAAATTAAACTGTAATCCTATATTATACAATGAATAGGGCGCCAGCATAAGTCCATTGAAGGATGCGCCCGCATCGGCGGTAATATTAAACCTGCCGGGTTCAACCACAGAAAACCCGGAGCCTGCCTGCGGTACTGCCCATACTGATACTAAATCATTTGACATGACAACATGCAGTGAGCCATAGTTTGAGAAAGCGGGATTACCTGCCGGGGTAATATTATTTACGTCAATATTTACCTTCCTGGGAATAGGTTTAAGGTTCACAACTCCCACCGTGGCAGTGTTGTATCCCGGAGGTAAAGGAGGGTTGTAAACATAATAATTATCGTTATCGGTAAGGTATGTGTTACGGGTAACTACGTTGTTTGAGTTTTGAACATTTTTCTTTATTGTACCGGGATTAACTTCATTATTAATAGGGTCTCCGGTTGCCGTAAGTCTTGCTAAAAGGCATACAACGGGGTAAATACCCGAACCGCTCATTTGCCCATTGTTTTCGTCATACCAGTCTGGATTGGGCGCTACCCAGGTTACCGGCGAAATGACATAGGAGCTTAAAGGTGCTATTGACGGAATTGATACTGGTGATGAGCCCGAGGGTAAAAAATTGGGATTGCTGATAGTTATTTCAGCCCCCAATGGCCTTTTTGTAATCATATCGCTTTTATCGTAGGCCCAATTATTGGGCGAGGGGCTACCTGTCATATCCCAGTAAAACCAGTCATCATCCCAAGCTTCGTCAGTGCGCGCACGCGTCCAGAAAAGTCGTAATTCAGTGCCAGTTGAAGAAGATACTGAACATCCTGTGTTAAAAATCCGGGCATACACCTTATTCTGATTGGTTACCGAGTAATCAGGGTTTTGGTGTTCTGTTCCTCCATCCGCGAATCTGCGTAACCAAATATCCGGGCTTTGGTATATATCGTCATTATTATTTGGCTCCAAACCTGCATCATAATACCCGTCCCGCATCATTAGCTGTGCTGGTGTTGTGATATGTCCGGGTTGTTTATACCGGGCTATTACAGCGTCTGCTTCGGTATTCGATTTCTCGGAACTTCCTGTAACATACAAGTGGCCGCACCGGCTTACTTTAATTGAATATATAACATCTCCCCAGTTAACAGGCGAGTTATAAATCTTTTCCCATTGCTGTGTTCCTGAAGAATTGTACTGAATAACAATAGCATCGCGGCTTGCCAATGTAGTTCCGCCTTCAGTAAAACCAGCCGCATATACAAAGCCTGAAGGGTCTATTCCTATGCAGTGTGCCTCGTCATGACTATTTCCCGCCCCATCAAAAATTGTAAATTCAGTAAATGTTGTTCCGGATAGCTTAACTGTAAAAATGTCATTTCCGTTGCTCCCTGTAGTATAACCAGTAGCATAAAAATCGCCGCTACCATCCATTATCATGTCATTTAAAACCTGATCGCCGGCCTTACC
>DASPJH010000134.1:0-3731 GCA_035628715.1 Bacteroidia bacterium | reverse complement strand
CCGGCGACACCCCAGAGCAACTGGCTGCAAAAATTCACGATCTGGAGTACCGGCATTTTCCTCACGCAATCAGGAGTTTTATTGAGTACGGGGAAGTGAAGCATTCGCTGCTGGATGCGTCTGATGAAGACGCATAAGAAGCCGGCGTTTCAACCCCGGCACTTCAAATATTATATTCTCAATTTTAATCACTGTCACCGCTTTACCGTTCATTACTTTTTTTACCCGTTTTATCCTTTACTTTGCACCGCTTAAATTTTAAAAAGCCTTATGAATTTTGATGTTATTGTAATAGGCAGCGGTCCCGGCGGTTATGTGGCGGCAATCCGCGCAGCCCAGCTGGGTATGAACACTGCTATTGTTGAAAGATCCGAACTGGGCGGAATATGCCTTAACTGGGGCTGTATTCCCACCAAAGCCCTTCTGAAATCAGCCCAGGTGTTTGAATACATTAAACATGCTGCCGATTACGGTATCACCGTTATCGACTCAAAGCCCGAGTTTGGTAATGTTATCAAGCGCTCGCGTGATGTGGCCAACGGCATGAGCAAAGGCATTGCCTTTTTGATGAAAAAGAACAAAATTACCGTTCTTACAGGTTTTGGCAAGCTGGCCGGTAAAGGCAAGGTAGAAGTAACTTCTTCAGATAACAAAAAAGAAACCCACGATGCTAAGCACATTATTCTGGCTACAGGCGCCCGCAGCCGCGAGCTGCCCAATATTAAACTGGACGGAAAGAAAATAGTTGGTTACGCCGATGCTATGGTGCTGCCCCAGCAGCCTAAAAGCATGGTGGTAATAGGCAGCGGTGCCATTGGTTGCGAGTTTGCCTATTTCTACAACGCTATGGGTACCAAAGTTACCATAGTGGAGTATATGCCTAATATCCTGCCTGTTGAAGACGAAGAGGTATCAAAAGCTGTTGCCAAGGAATACAAAAAATATGGTATTGAAATATTGACTGAAAGCAGCGTGGAAGCTGTTGATACCAAGGGCGACGGCTGCAAAGTGACCGTTAAAACCAAAAACGGCAATGTGAACCTGGATTGCGATATAGTACTAAGCGCTGTAGGCATCCAAACCAACCTTGAAAACATTGGCCTGGAAACAACAGGCGTTAAAACCGATAAAGGCAAAGTGCTGGTGGATGAGTACTACCGCACCAACGTTGCCGGTGTGTATGCTATTGGTGATATAGTTCCCGGGCCTGCACTGGCACACGTGGCCAGCGCCGAAGGCATCATTTGCGTGGAAAATATTGCAGGTATGCACCCGCATCCGCTGGATTACAATAACATTCCCGGTTGTACCTATTGCTCGCCCGAAGTGGCATCTGTAGGCTACACTGAAAAAGCTGCAAAAGAGGCCGGTTATGAGATTAAAGTGGGCAAGTTCCCCTTCTCGGCTTCAGGTAAGGCAAGTGCCGCCGGTGCTAAAGAAGGTTTTGTGAAAGTGATTTTTGACGCTAAATACGGCGAGTGGCTGGGCTGCCACATGGTAGGCGCCAACGTTACCGAAATGATTGCCGAGGTAGTTGTAGCACGCAAGCTGGAAACCACCGGGCACGAGATAATTAAATCTGTACACCCGCACCCAACCATGAGCGAGGCTGTTATGGAAGCTGCCGCCCAGGCGTACGGGGAGTGCATCCATTTATAAGTTTTGAGTTTCGCGTCTCATGTTTCAAGGTCATTTGGACTTTGAAACATGAGTGAATGGTTTTTAACTTAAAACTTAACACATAAAACTTAAAACTACCAAAATGAAAGCATACATATTTCCAGGGCAGGGAGCGCAGTTTGTAGGCATGGGTAAAGAATTGTACGATAGCAATGCCGAAGCTAAATCCCTGTTTGAGCAAGCGAATGATATATTAGGGCTCCAGATTACTAATACAATGTTCGCTGGTCCCGAAGACGATTTAAAAGAAACCCGGGTAACACAACCTGCTATATTTCTGAATTCGGTAATATTAGCCAAGACTTTGGGCAGCAACTTTATCCCTGATATGGTAGCCGGTCATTCACTGGGTGAGTTTTCAGCGCTGGTAGCGAATGGAACCCTGAGTTTTGAAGATGGGTTGATACTGGTATCTAAGCGTGCGTATGCTATGCAGGAAGCCTGTAACCAGGTTCCGGGCACTATGGCAGCTATACTGGGACTGGACGACACTAAAGTGGAGGAAATATGCGCCGGTATTAACGGTGTTGTAATTCCTGCCAATTATAACTGCCCCGGCCAGTTGGTAATTTCCGGTGAAATGGACGCAGTAAACCAAGCCTGCGAAGCTCTTAAAGCAGCAGGCGCCAAGCGTGCACTGGTGCTGAATGTGGGTGGAGCTTTCCACTCACCTTTGATGGAGCCTGCCCGCGAAGAACTGGCCGCAGCTATTGAGGCAACCACATTTAACAAACCCATTTGTCCCGTATATCAAAACGTTACTGCTTCAGCAGTTAGCAACCCGGATGAAATAAAGCGCAACCTGGTAGCCCAATTAACCGCTCCAGTGCGCTGGACACAAAGCGTACAGGCGATGGTGAAAGACGGCGCCACTAATTTTATCGAGGTAGGCCCAGGCAAAGTATTACAGGGATTGGTGAAGAAAATTGCACCCGAAGCTGAAGCAGCCAGCGTATAAACGCAGGCTGGATTACCGGCGAGTGGAACTGTATCGGGAAATTTAGCCGCAACAGTGGTTTTTATCACTTCTTGCAAGTTGTGCCGTTTACACCTATTTTTCACCTCTAAACTATAGAGTATGGAATTATCCCTGGCCGATTGGCTGATTATTATCGCTTACCTGGTGCTCTCGTTGTGGATTGGCGTATACTACCGGCAAAAGGCTTCTAAAAACCTGGAAAGTTTTTTCCTGGGAGGGCGCAACCTGCCGTGGTACATTGCGGGCATCAGTATGGTGGCTACCACGTTTGCTGCGGATACTCCTCTTGCAGTTACAGGGTTGGTTGGTAAAAACGGTATAGCGGGCAACTGGCTCTGGTGGAATTTCCTGATGGGCGGTATGCTCACCACCTTCTTCTTCGCCCGGCTGTGGCGGCGCAGCGGGGTGGTTACCGAGGTTGAACTGATTGAACTGCGCTACGGCGGCAGGCCCGCCCGCTTTTTACGTGGCTTTAAGGCCATTTACCTGGGCCTGTTTATGAACATGATGATCATGGGCTGGGTAAACTTCGCCCTGGTTCAGATACTTTCGATATTTTTTGGAATGGATACCGATACCGCCTTGCTGATTACCGGCGGCTTGATGGTGCTTACAGCGGTGTATTCATCATTATCAGGTTTACTGGGTGTAGCTATGACGGATGCCGTGCAGTTTGTTATAGCTATGGTAAGCTGCGTAGTGCTGGCCGTGGTAGTAGTGCACTCCGATGCTATTGGCGGGGTGGAGGCTATGAAAGCCAAACTGCCCCCTGCAACGCTGGACTTCTTTCCGGCCATTACCAGCGGTTCTGAGTTGGCCTCCACGCTGGCCTTGTCCTTTGCCAGTTTCTTTGCCTACGTGGGAATAATGTGGTGGAGCAGCTGGTACCCGGGCCAGGAGCCAGGCGGTGGCGGTTATGTGGCACAACGGATGATGAGTGCCAAAAATGAGCGGCATGCACTGTGGGGAACCCTTTCCTTCCAGGTGGGGCATTATGCCATACGCCCGTGGCCGTGGATTATAGTGGGTTTGTGTGCTGTTATACTATACCCCGAGCTGCAGGGCAATGACA
>DASPJH010000133.1:0-4103 GCA_035628715.1 Bacteroidia bacterium | reverse complement strand
AACCCGCTATTACCTTATTGCAAAGCTGCGGGTGCCTGATGGCCAGTTGCAATGCGGTGTTGCCGCCGTTACTAAAGCCAAAAATATCCGCCTTTTCAATGCCCAGGTTTTTCAATAAAGCCGCTACATCGTCCGCATCCTGCTCAAAGGATAGTGCTGTGTTGCGGTCGCCGGTCCGCCCGTGGGCCTGTAACTCCACGCAGATAAGCTGCCTGCCGGAGAACAACGGTAGTACCCGCCCAAAAGTGGTTTGTATGGTGGAGCCCCCGCCGTGTATCAGCACCAGCGGTTTGCCCTGCCCGTATATTTCGTAATACATTTTTATCCCGTTCACGTCGGAATACCCGTTTTTCATGCTGTCTGCCGTTGCTGCTGTCATATGGGTTGCTGTTTCTGTTTTGGTTGGGTTGCACGCTATGAGTGTCAACACCGTAAAAGCGTATGTAATTGTCTTCATCTATTTCCGTTTTACCGCTGTATCCACCATCTCCTTCAGCACTTTTACATCCACATCCGCCAGTTTGTTGATGTACAGGCAACCTGCACCGGTTTTAAATTTGCCCAGCTTTGCCAGGCTGGCCTCGTGCACCGAAAGGTCCATCATATACAGCGAAATATTGGCTTTGCGCGGGGAAAACCCTATTTTAAACCAATCCACCTGGCGGCCCGTAGTAGGGCTTTCGTACCGCAATTTACCAAAACCAATAATAGAAGCGCCCCACATTTTAGGCTCTTCACCGGTGGCGCGTTTCATCAGCTCCAAAATGGCAAAACTGTCGTTGCGCTTTTGCTCGTTATCCACCGCATTAATAAAATCCTCTACACTGGCAGAGGTTTGGGTGGTTTTGATGGTGGCGGGTTTGGGGGATTTGGTGGGCATATGGAGAATAATTTAGAGATTAAAAAATTACTCGCCTCTTCTTTCAGCAATTCTAGCTTTTAATTGATCGAATTCCATTTGTAAAGGCTCGATTTCCTGTTCGATACACGCTAATTGTTCTCTCAGTTCACTGACGATCGTCATACTGTTCGATTCACCCCTAGATAAATCCATTATCTGTTTTAGTAAATCAGAACAATATTGATATTTTTCCACAAGAATAACTGAAAGTTCATCATATCGGCTATGGTCGTCCCTAGCTCTTATTATTTGTTCCGTTGCATTTGAAAATAAATGTTCAGGAAATCTCGGATCAAAAATAATTTTGCTTAAATTATCAAAGGAAACTTTTCCATCAACAGCATCTTTTGAAAGCAATTCTACCAATTCTTTTTTTGTAAATTCTTTTTTATTCATATTATTTATTTTGCTTTACAATAACTAAGTAACACTCTTGAGGCTATTCTGTTATAAACACATAATCGAAAATCACAGAATCCCCACGATTAGCCCACTTATCAAGTATGCTTGTGTTGATTGAGGTAAAATCTGCTTTCAACTTACCAACAGTCAAATCATTACTTTCATTTAGCCAAAGAGGACTAGTCATTCCTAGATATCTTTCTCTAATAGTACAGTAGTAATGTAGTCTGGGATCTTCAAAATTCTCAAACTTTTTTATCAAGTTTAATGATGCTGTGTGTTTAGGAAATTTATCATAAAGAATACCTAGAGCATTTAAGCCAGTTCTAGAACAATCTTTACCTCTAATTATCAACTTTGAAATATGACAAGAGTTTAATTTTTCTCCATACTGTCTGATGAACTCAAAAAGCATTTGTGAAACCTTATTGCCTTCATGCGTTGCCCAAATAGCAGTGCCTAATTCTATTACCCTTTCAATTATTGAATCAAAATAATTTAAGTCAGAAATATTCGCAGATTTACATTGATCTAAATAATCAAATAAAAGTTGTGATAATTTATCATCGTAAAGTCGCAACGATAAATTTGCTAAATCTCTTAAGGCAATGTAAAGCTGTGTTGTGTTTTCCCAAGTCGCGATTGAAATAATTTCTCGTTTAAGCCCTATACTGAAGTCACTGTCTAAATGAACATGAACAGTTAGAGTTTGAGTTTCGCTATCATCATAAATATTATAAATACTTCGGGAATCTATTATCCATTTTTGAAGCCAAATAAACCATGATTTAGAAATATCAACCGAAACTACAACTAAAATTATAGGCACACGACATTCATGAACATAACGAAGGAAAGATTTTGAAAATGATTCAGATATAAAATCTGTATTTGTTGTTATAGTTTCATGAGATTTAATTTGAATTTTTACAAATTTTCCCTGTACATCTTCAGGAGCAAATTCCAACTCCATATCTATCCCAAAATCTTCTGTTAGGTTGCGGGCAATCCAAAACTTAGATTTTTTAACCTGCATTTCCACTATACTATGTCCCAATGTACCTATTTTTTGTGCAATCGTTTGTTTTGGCATATTTAAATAGTTTATACTTAAAAATTGTACTACTTTATATCTACTGCTGCCAGTTATTCCAATAGACACAAAAGATATGGCTCAATGCTTTAAAAATAAGTGTTTTTATATATTAAATATTAGGGGTTTAGTTTTAAGTAACTATCAAATCTACTAATTATTTCACAAAATAAACTAATCCTCCAACCCTTCCCATCCAAAATATTATATATATATTTTTCAATTATTTCAACTTATAAATACCCTCATACATAGTAAACTTCTTTCTATCAATTGTATATATAAGGTTCCCGGAAGGACCCATAATAACGCCTTTACTTTCGTCATCCGCAATTGGGAAATGAATTGAATATGTTCTTCCGTCATCCAGGTTGATACCATACGTCTCCACTGAGTTTTCAATGTTGATAGAGTTCTGGGTGTATTCATACAGGGTGCTGTCGCCTTTGCTGCCCTTAATGGTAACGCTTTTGGGGGCAAAATCAATCTCAAATTTGTTTCCAGCGGCATCGGTAGCTTTCCATTTGCCCTGGTAGGTGTCAGACCCACTGCACGAGGCTAAAATTACCAGCAATACAGCCAATAGTAGGTTGAGTTTTTTCATCAGTAATAGGTTATAACGGATTACAATATCCGGATTTTACAATTAAAAGCAAAATAAATCCATCAATCCTCCAACCCTTTACCTTCCATAATCACCGGTATATACTTTTCCACCCGTGCTTCGCGGGTTTTGGGTTGTTTGGCAGAGGAAAAATACAGCAGGTAGCTGCGCTGGCGACCGGGTGTGAGGGCTTCAAAAGCGGTTTTAAGGGCGGGTATAGCGTTTAATTTTTGCTCAAATTCTGTCGGCATAGAAAATTCTTTAGTTTTCTTTAATTCCACTTTCAGCCCGGCTTTTTCCACTTCAATGGCTTCGTACACATAGGCTTTTATAACCGGCTCCAGCTGTGTAATTTCACGGATATGGGTAAACCGCACCTGCCTTGCCGACTGCACGTTTTCGGTTTGCTGTATCAATATTCCCGCTGTATCGCTTAACAAAGCGCCTTTGTGAAACAGAAGCGCGCAATACTCTTTAAAGCCGTGTATCAGCACCACGTTTGTTTTTTGAAAGGTATAGCAGGGCACGCCCCATTTCAGCTCCTCGGTCAGCCCGCAGTCCAGTATAATATGGCGCAGTTTTTCGTATTCATCCTTCCACTGCGTGGCCTTGGTGAAGAACCAGTTTACTTTATCATTTATTATTTACCATTCACTAATAACTAATAACTATTAACTATTGCCGCCTTCCTGCTTTGCGGCCTGAAATACCATGATACTACCGTCAACACTATCAGCAATACCGGGCCAAACAGCTCTTTGGCATCGCTTCCTACCGCTATGTGAGATACTACGGCGCCCGACATGGCAAAGAAAAAGCCTGCATACGCCCACTCTTTTATCAGGGGGAATTTAGGAAGTAACACGGCTATTACACCCAGGATTTTCCAAACGCCCAGCAGGATAAGAAAGTAGGCGGGGTAGCCCAATCGGGCCATTAAATCCAGTTCTTCGGGGATTTGCATTAATTGCACTATGCCGGTGGACAACATGCCCAGCGCCAGCCAGATAGTGGCGATCCAGTAGGTTATTTTGTGTGTTTTTTTCATTTTGGTTATTTTTTTAATTTATTTATTAATTCGTGCCAGTTGGCGGACTGGGAAC
>DASPJH010000132.1:0-2242 GCA_035628715.1 Bacteroidia bacterium | reverse complement strand
ATATTTCTTACGGCTCACTCGTGGGGTGCTTTTATCGGGCTGCTGGCGGCAAACAGAAAACCTGAATTGTTTGATGCCTATATTGGAATTGGCCAGGTGGTGAACTCTAAAGAAAGCGATTTATTATCCTATAACTATGCGTTAAAAATAGCACAGGAAAAAAAAGATATTAAATCTCTGAAGAAACTGGAGGAACTGGATCCTGAACGTTATAACCTGGATGCCGACCAACTTACTACCCAGCGCAAAGTATTGGGCAGGGTAGGGGGCAGGCTGTTTAAAAAAAGTATTTCCCGCTGGATTGTGCAATGCCCGTTATTTTCACCGGAGTATTCTTACAGGGATTTATGGTATATGCGCAAAACCACTAAACAGGTAGTTCAGCAATTATATCCTCAAATGTCGGAGCACAACCTGTTTAATGAAGTTACCCGTGTACCCATACCCTTGTTTATTTTGGGCGGCTGGCACGATTACCAGGTAGGTACCATTATAGCCGAACGTTTTTTTAACGAGGTGTTTTCTCCTTTAAAGCATTTTTATGGTTTCGACCGCTCCGGCCACTTCCCCCATTACGAAGAAACTGAAAAATACCAGCAGGTAATGCAGGATATTAAAAATAAGGTGCAGGGATTTTATAAGTAGTTATTTATTGGCTGCTGACCAATCCAAAACTCACGGGTTGGGATTATAAATCCCAACCGGCTGGCGACAGCTATTTATTTAAAATAGCCTTAGCATAATTTTCCCAGCTCAATACTTTGGCTGTTTCAGCAATATTTTCGCGGGGAATCGGATTTTCTATAAACCGTTCCATTTGCGCAGCCATGCTTTGTATATCATTGGCCCCGGCTAAATAACCGTTATAACCATCCTTTATGGTTTCCGGAAAATGCCCCACTTTGGTAGCCAGCACCGGCACATTAAAATTATAGGATAAACTCTCAACACCCGATGGAGTTGCAGTAAGGTAATACAGCAGCACCACATCGCTTACCTGCCAGTATTTATTCACCTCTTCATTAGGTACAAACCGGTTCACCACGGTAACCTTGTCCTGAAGGTTTAGTTGATCCACCAGGTCAATGGGCCGGTAATCCTGCTCATTGTCGCTGTTTTTCAGGAAAAGTGATTTGGCGAATTTAAACAGCCGTTGTTTAAAACGGGTACTGAATTTCTTAGTATCCAGCGTATTCCAGAACGATTCTCCCACAATAAGCAGGCTTACATCGTTGCGTTTATCCGCTACCAGTTTAAACGCCTGTATGGCATTGTGCAGCCCTTTGTATTTACGGATGAAACCGAAAAACAAAAACACATGCTTGCGCAGGTTCAGTTCTTTCTTGGTGGCCTCAATATCAAAGTCTGCCCTGGGTTGGTAAAGGTCATAAATAGGGTGATACAGCTTAATTACCGTGCGTGTGCCGTCTTTAGCCCGTTCGCCGGTTTCGTTTACTGTATATTTTAATTCAGGCAGGGTTTTCTTTAATTCATCAACCGTTTTATAAGCGTGGGTTATATAGGTATGCGCTTTTCTAAGTCCATAGCGGGTAAAAAACTTATCAATGTTGCTGCTTTCCTTCTGAACCACCAGGTGGCAATCAAAAACCACCTCTATACCGCTTTTCATCAGGCGGCGGGCCATCCAGCCCATGGGTAACCCCTGTAAAGCAATAGCCCACTGAAAAATAACAGCCGAGGGTTTAATATTTTTAATCAGGCTAACCGTTTTAACCCACGAAGCCGGGTTATTATAATTGGTGATATAAGTAACTTTAATATTCGTGCCTTCCAGGTGGTCGCTTTTGCTGCTGCGGTCAATAAAATCGCGGGGTATAATAGCTGGGTACTGCTGCGTCCATGATACTATGTGCACCTCCACTCCCAGCTTATCCAGCGCCTTTGCCAGCGAAGTATTATAATTGCTTATTCCTCCTTTAAACTGTGGCCCCGGGCCAAATAAAACTATTTTCACTAATTAGTATTTATACCGTTAAACAAACATCGCAGGCAATAGCACCAAGCATTCTTTTAGATACACTGGCGCTGGCTTTTGGGGTTTCACATTCCTGCAGTTTGTTTTGCAGCTCTTCAAGCTTGTTATTAAATTTATCCAGTGTGCCCTTAAATTCCAGCAGTTTTTTCTTGGCGTCCTCGGTGGCTACTTCTTTAGCATCAAATTTTTTTTCCCACTCTGTATAGTCCGCCTCGGTATTTTTCCATTCATACTGCGTTTTTTTAA
>DASPJH010000131.1:0-5777 GCA_035628715.1 Bacteroidia bacterium | reverse complement strand
CTTCAACCGCCAATCGCAAAACAATTCCAGTCTCCAGTTTGGTGATGTACGGCCCTCCCTGCGGGGCGTAAAGGATGTCCGCAACCTTAGCGTAGACCTTTCCCTGTATTTTTAAACTGCGCTGGGTTCATCTTCCTGCGTTATGTTATGTCACTGCAGGCTGCTTTTTCAAGCGCTTGTTACGAGATATCCAAAGGTTAAGATTGGTCTATGAATATTCTAATCCAATAAATCTTTCTTCATTTTTAAAATAATAGTTCAGACAAAAAGTGTTACGTCTGTCGAACCTTTCATCCGGCGGCAGTTTTATAGGTAGTTTACCGTTTACCTCTTAATGTGATTGGAAAACAGAGAATATGTTTCGAAAAAATTTAAAAAATTAAGGCTTGGCATACGCAGGGTTGGTAGCCACCGTAGGGTCGGTTAAGGTTTTCAGGAAAGCTACCAATTGTTGTTTTTCCACGGCAGTAAGGTTTAGCTTTCTCTTGCCATTTTGAAAAAAGCGTTGAGGGGTACCGGCTTTCACATTCATGTTAAAGTCCAGCGTTACAGAAGCATGAACCCCGCTGTCATAAAAGTCCACCACTTCTTCCAGGGTTTTAAAGCGCCCGTCGTGCATGTAGGGGGCAGTGAGCTCAATATTGTAAAGGGTGGGCGATTTAAATTTTCCGTTATCCGCAGGGTTGCCGGTAACAATAGCCCTCCCGGTTAATACTCCAGCCTGTGGGTCTGGATTTAAGCCATTATTATGAAACCGTTGGGCAGGGTTATCAAAATAGTTATCGGTAAATGTTCTTTCATCTACAGGATGACAATGCAGGCAATCACCTTTACTTTCACTGCTGAAAACAGTAAAGCCCATCCTTTCATCAAAGGTTAAACTGCTTAAGTTGGGCAATGATTTAAAATACCTGCTTCCCGGCCCTGCAACAATAGTTTTCATAAACTGTGCAAGAGCACGGGTTATTAATGTAGAATCTACTTTTCCGGTTCCAAAAGCTTTGTCAAACAAAGGAGGATATTGCGGATCGGCCTGTATTTTGCCAACTGCATTGGACCAGGTTTCGTGCATTTCTACCGGGTTTTTCACCGGCTCCAGCGCCTGCGCTTCCAGTGAACTACGGCGGCCATCCCAAAAAAAGTCACGGTTCCAGGCCATATTGATAATAGCCATAGAGTTTTTGTCGCCTTTTATCTTGTCAATACCTTCGCTAAAGGCGTTAGGGGCATCGCTAAACGAGTGTTCCTGTTTATGGCAGCTTGCGCACGACATAGTATTGTCTCCTGATAATTTTGGGTCGTAAAAAAGCCTGCGGCCGAGCTCCACACCGTTTATGGTAAGCAGGTTACGGGGATTCTCAATAAAAACCGGGAAACCAGCAGGAGTTTTTAGTTGATAATGCCCGTCCTGGCGTGCCTGCATGCAACAATCGTCAATTGGAGGCTCAGACTTGCACTGCGAAATAAACAGCATCAGCCCGGCGGCCATTATCAGCACCAGGTATTTAGCGGATTTATATTTCAGTGCGGTTTTCATCATTTTAAAGACAGGTTATTTACAAAGTTATCGGCCACTTTTTCAGCCAGCGGAAAGCCAGCGCCTTCACTGTGGCTCACATGGTCGGTTTTAAAGTTCAGGCCGGTCAGCAATTTGTCTATATCTATTTCTATGGTAATTTTCTTATCGTCGCCTTTCATAAATTTCAGGGCATGGGTAAACGTTTTTTCCCTGTACAGTGCATCGGTACCGGTATGCACCCCGAAAGGAACGTTATACACGCTGTCAGACGCAGAAGTATCCAGTTTGCCTTCCATAATCATAAACCGGTAGTTGATCATAGACCAGTACATGCCCTTTGAAGAAGTCAGCGGATGGTCTACCGGGAAATCAGCCGGAGTTTTATGGTTGTTGGCAGAATCCACCCCGATACCAAACCTGATTTCTTTATACTCTCCTTCTGGAATTTCGGCTTTAAAGGATACATGGGGTGCATCGGTGCGGAAATCAATCATATCAATATCCTTCACAAGCACCGTGGTATTGTCGTTTTTAACCAGCCTGAACTGTGATACATAAAACTTAAACATGCTGAATGTATAGTTAAACCCTTCAGCGGTTTTCAAATCAAAGCTGTCGTTCAGGTTAAATGTTTTGCCGTTGGCCTTGGCTGTAAATGTTACTTCCAGCGAGTTATTTCCGGTACCATTGGGTATGCCGGGCTCATTGTCCTTATCTTTTTTGCATCCGGCCATGAAAACTGACGAAGCAAGCAGGGTAACAGCCAATAAATTTTTTACATTCATACTAAGAGGGTTGGTATAGGTTATAGACACTTTCAAAAGTACAATTGTTGCCTCAAAAGAGTGCAATTTATAGCAAGCGGCGGTACTATAATAAACCCTTTATCTCAAAATCAAAATAAAGATTAACTTTGCCGCCGATTTCGCAATACATGTCTGCAAAAAAAGTACCAGTTGGCAATATAGAGTGTGGTGATGGCAAGATGTTCCTGATTTCAGGTCCTTGTGTGATAGAAGATGACAGCATCATGCTGAAAACCGCCGAATACCTAAAAGAAGTTACCACCCGCCTTAACATTCCCTGGATATTCAAATCATCCTTCCAGAAAGACAACCGCAGCTCGGCCAAATACTACGATGGCCCGGGCATTGAAAAAGGCGTGAGGCTGCTGGAACGTATTAAAAAAGAGTTTGACGTGCCGGTACTGACCGACATCCATTACCCCGAACAGGCTGCCATAGCCGGTGAAGTGGTGGATATATTGCAGATACCTGCCTACCTGTGCATGCAAACCACGCTGGTAACAGCCGCAGCCAAAACCGGCCGCGTAGTAAATATTAAGCACGGGCAGTTTCTGGCTCCTGAGAATATGATTCACCCTACCCGCAAGGTAGAAGAAGCAGGTAACCAGAATATTATACTTACAGAGCGTGGTTATACATTTGGTTATAACGACCTGATTGTAGACCCGCGCAGCATGCACCACCTGCGCCAGATTGGCTACCCGGTAGTGTTTGATATTACCCATAGTATACGCAAGTACGGTATACCCAGCGCCGACCCTAAAGGGGGAGCCAGGGAGTTTTTACCTGCTATTTCACGCGCCGGGGTTGCAGCCGGTATAGACGGAGTGTTTATTGAAACCCACCCCGAACCTGCAAAAGCCCTGTGCGATGCAGCCAGCCAGCTGTGCGTATACGATTTGGAAGAGTTTATCAAACCGCTGCTGGAAATACATGCGGTGAACCAGAAATATACCTTATAAGAGATTAAATCACATACCTATAAATGGAATTATATTTAGATTCAGTAGATTTTAAAGAGATTGAAGAGGCCCTGAAGCTGGGCACCATAGACGGTCTTACCACTACCCCAACTTTCATGCACCGTCACGGTATCACCGATGTTGATGGAGCGATTGTGAAACTATCAAAAATGGTGAATGTTCTACAGGTGGAAGCCTTGGGTGACACTCCTGAAGAAGTGGAGAAAGAGGCTGACCGCCTGATTGGTTTGGGACTTGACCCCCAGAAAACTGTATTTAAAATCCCGGTATCCAATATAGGCATAGCTGCGTGCAAGCGCCTGCGCGACAAAGGCTATATGGTGAATGTGCACCTGGTGTATACCCTTGCACAAGCGTATATGGCCATGCAGGCCGGTGCCACGTATGTGTGCCCGCTGGTAGGACGTTTGCAGGACCAGGGCCACGATGCCGTTACCCTGGTGGAGCAGTGCGTGGAAGCTGTTAACTACTACGGCTACGATACTAAAATTATGTTCTCTTCGGTTCGCCATGCTGAGCACGTGCGCACTGCGATAATGAGCGGCGTGCACACTATTACTGCTCCCTGGAGCGTGATGAAGAAACTGACTGAAAACAACCTGACAACCATTGGTACCGAACAGTTTGTGGAACATACCAAGCTGATGACCATGCGCGTGAAGGAAGTGATTGCACAGTACAACCCCCGCGTAGAGAAAAATATGAGCATCCTGGATGCAGTGGTGGAAATGAACAAAAGCGGACTGGGCTCAGTAGCGATTGTGGATGAGAAAGGCGACCTGGTAGGCGTGTTTACTGATGGCGACCTTCGCCGTAAAATTAACGCTGAAGGAAAGGCCGTACTGGACAAGAAATTGAGCGACCTGGAACTGAAATACCCGTTGACCATTAACGCGGATGCTCTGCTATACGAAGCCGTGGATATTTTCAAAAAACATGAGGTGGACAACATCATTGTGATGGAAAACAACCGCCTGTTTGGTATGCTGGATATCCAGGATTTTGTGAAACTGGATTTAATCGGATAAGCTATTCGCCTTTAGCCTTTGGCTTTAAGCGAACGGCCAAAGGCTAAAGGCCAAAAGCATGACACTAATAGAACAGACATTCACCCAAATAGGTGGGCAGTTTATCACTCCGGCTGAAAGGCTGTGGGAAAGGCTGCAAAATATAAAGGTATTTGCTTTTGACTGGGACGGGGTGTTTAACGATGCTATCAAATCCACAGGCCACCCCAACGGTTTCAGCGAGGCTGACAGCATGGGCATTAACCTTACCCGCTATGATTACTACCTGCGCAACGGCGAGCTGCCTTTGGCAATCGTGCTTTCCGGCGAAGAGAACCCTACAGCGGTAGAATACACCAACCGCGAGAACTTTACCGCCCTTTATTTTAAAATGAAAAACAAGGGCGAAGCACTGGAGCACATCTGCAAAACTTTTGGTGTGGAACCTTCCCAGGTAGCCTGGTTTTTTGATGATGTGCTGGATTTGGCGCTGGCCAAAGTATGTGGCGCCCGGTTTTACCTGGCCCGCCCATCACAACCCATGACCACCAAATTTGCCCTGGACAATGGTATGGTAGATTACATCTCCGGTCACGATGGCAGCCAGCACGGCCTGCGCGAGTGCTGCGAGCTTATCATGAGCCTGAACGGTAATTTTGATACCATACTAAGCAACCGCCTGTCTTTTGCTCCCAATTATGCTGAGTATTTTGCAAAACGGCTGGAGGTGAAGCCCCGCAAATTTAGCAAGCATGGAGACGGGATTGTTGAGGTTGCTTAACAGAATGTGAATTTATACCGTAACACCCTCCATATACTGTATACGCTCCGTTGTCATCCTGTAATTATTATCACGAGTAACACTCCCCCTGTCATCTTGTAGGGATCTCCGCACAACGTTGAGAGCCGCACGTTATACACGCCGTTCTTCCAGGTGTATAGGAGGCCGTAGCCGACTACTGATTTGTTTAAAAAATTCATTCTTGAATTTAAAGAGTGAATTAAATCCAGCTTTTTTATCCTGTCCATATTTTTAATTTCCTTTTCCCTCGCAATAGCTTCCTGTACATACTGATAACGCTCAAAATATATTAAATAATAACAGTAATAACTTCCGGCGAAGTATCAGGCTTTCCCCGGTTGAAGTAGTGTTATGTAGTCTTTGTTTAAGATTATTGGCGACTCCGGTATACAAAACTGCTTTAGAGGTGTTAGGTTGTTATATAGGTATAGTAATTATGGTTTTTCATAATTATTACATATAGTTTGCTGAAGGTAAAAGGTATTCCAGCAAGTTCTCAACGTCCGGCGGAGATCCTTACAAGATGACAGGGGGAGTGTTACTCGTGATAATAATTGCCCTGCGTTTTCATTGAGGGGTATACCCTTCTACCAGTATCATCTTGGTATTTGCGGCCTGCTGCCTGATTTTTTTAGCGGGCTCGTATTCAGGGGAAGACCA
>DASPJH010000130.1:0-3468 GCA_035628715.1 Bacteroidia bacterium | reverse complement strand
TCAATTTTCAATATCCTGTTAGAGCTTCCCTGTATTGCCAAAACAAGGTTAGATAAATTGTCAAGCACAAACTGGTCAACCGCCATGTAATTGCCATATATTTTTTTTACCCATATCACATCCCCATTTTCATCATATTTTGCCAAAAACCCATCCATTACAGTTGTATATCCGGGTGTTCTTGTCAACACAGTTGCACTGTCAAACACTGCTGTATGATTAAATACACCCGTAACATAGAAATCACCATTAGAAGCGCATTTAACATTGGTAATATTCACAAAAAGATTTAAGTGATTCATATTACTGCCATTGGTATCCATGGTAATATGCTTTACCCACACGTAGTTGCCGTTGCTGTCGATCTTACTGATATGTGATTCCGTTACTTTGTTATCCTGGGCAGTTAAAGTTGTAGTTCCTATTTGAATGCTATTTTTGAAAGTACCAGTAACAATCACTCCTCCATTGCTGGTAACATCTACCTTTCCTATAGTGGTATCGTACGCATTAATCCAGTCCGTATTTTGCGCAAAAGAATGGTAACCACTTAAAATTAAGAATAATAAAGTAAATAACGTAATTGAATTTTTATTGCTCATTGATTAAAATATTTGAACCAAATATAGAAATTCCAGATATAGCAGCTATATATTATATGTAAAACTCGACGAAATAACCATTACCTCTTTAGTTTTCCCCGTCACCTTAAACCTATCATCCACCCTTAACCCGGCAATGCAGACCAGCTTATCGCCTGAGAAAACCAACGGGTAAAGCGGTTTGTCAAAAACAGATATTTTCTGGTTTACAAAAAAATCGCTTACTTTTTTCTTTTTGCGCATTCCCAGCGGATAAAAATAATCGCCCTGCTGCCATTCCCGAACTTTTAAGGGAAATTCAAGCAAACCGGCATCCAGCTGGGCTATGGAAGGATCTTTAATTATTTCAAATTCACTGTTAGGCATACGTTGCACAGTATATTCTTTACCAGCAAATGAGAACATTTCAGCATTTCCGGCCAAATAAAATCCTTCTGTATACGTACTTGTTCTTTTGCGCACAATAATAAACTCCCTGTCAATCAGCGCTTCGTTTTCATCGCTGTAAAAAATTGCCCCAACGTGGCCTTCCATTCCTTCTGCCATTCGGGTTACCGTATCGTTGGTAAAGCCGTAAGGTTTCAGCCATTCATACAAATACAGGTGTTTTAAATTCAGGGTATCTAATTTTTGCAGGTTAATTTTTAGGGTATCCCCTACCCTACTCACTATTTCGCTGGCTTTTGCAGAAATAGTTTCTTCCACCAATTGCCTGTATTCACCCGTTAATACCGAAAGGTTATAAAAGCTCTCCTCATATTTTGGGTTTAGTCCCTTCAGTACCGGCAATACCACGTGGCGCAGCTTATTGCGGCTGTATTTGTTGCTGACATTGCTGCTATCCTCCCGCCATTTCAGCTTTTTGGCTTTTACAAAAATTTCAATATCAGCCCTCGTAACAGAAAGCAGTGGCCTGATAAGATTTCCCTCTTTGGGTTTCATCCCCTGCAACCCTGCCAGTCCGGTGCCGCGGGTAATATTTTGCAGTATGGTTTCTACCTGGTCGGTTTGGTGGTGGGCGGTGGCCAACAGGTTGTAACCTTCCTGCTCCATTATCTTTTTAAACCAATCGTACCGCAGTTCCCTTGCCGCCACCTGTATGGATAATTTTCGCTGGCGGGAATGCTTCATTGTATCAAACCGCTCGCAGAAAAAAGGGACTTTAAGATGCTGGGCAAATGAGCGGGCAAAATTTTCATCGCCGTCGCTTTCTTCTCCCCGCAACGAAAAATTACAGTGGGCCAGGGCAAAATCGTACCCGGCCTCTTTCAGCAGGGTGGCCAGCACCACTGAATCCACTCCCCCGCTAAAGGCCAAAAGAATTTTTTGCCCTGGCGCAATAAGCCCGTATTTTTGCACATACCCGCTGAAAACCTGTAAACTGATTGGCATAGTTTGTGGGCAAAGGTCGGGAAAAAATGCATTTTACCTTTTACTAACATTTGGGATTAACTTTCTAATAAGTTACCGATAACACTTTTTATTTTTGCACAGATGAATATTGAAACCCCTAAGCCCCTCACTCATGAGCTTCCCAGCCAGTTTTCAGAAAGACTGGGTATATTCTATTCATCTTTAGTTCCTGCAAAACATAAAAAAGACAATGGACAATTTTTTACCCCTTTAGACATAGCGCGTTTCATGTCTGCCTTATCTACTCAATGCTATACAGAACATGTTAAAATTCTCGACCCCGGCTGCGGAACCGCAATATTGTCCTGTTGCCTGATTGAACATTTAAGTAAATCGGAAACTGTTAAAACTATTGACCTTACTGTTTATGAAACAGATACATCTGTTAATACTTACACCCGGTTATCACTTGAATACATTAAGACCTGGTTGCATGAAAAAAACATAGAACTTCACTTCGATATCATAAACAGAGATTTTATACTTGATAATATAAACTGCTTTAAAGACGTCGACAATTTATTTGGATCGCCCGACAAAGGTTTGTTTGATATTGTAATATCCAATCCGCCATATTTTAAATTGCAAAAGGAAGACAAACGGGCAGTTGCAGCACACAAAATAGTTTACGGACAGCCCAATATTTACTCCATCTTTATGTACACGGCGGCCAGGCTTCTTAAAGCCGGTGGCGAGCTTATTTTTATTACTCCAAGAAGTTTTTCATCCGGGAATTATTTCAGGGCGTTCCGGGAAGAAATATTTAAATTATTACAACCGAAACACATTCACTTATTTGGTTCCAGAACGGATACCTTTAACCGCGATAGTGTTTTACAGGAAACTCTTATTTTAAAAGGGGTAAAAGCAGATAATATTAGTTTAGATGACACTATATTGCTTTCTCATTCGGCAGGTGTTAATGATATTTTTGCGCCTCAACTAAAAAATCATGTGTTAAACGATCTGGTGGATTTTACCTCTACTGAGAAGATCATACATCTTCCTGAGTCAGATGATGATGAAAGAATTATTAAGTTGTTTAAATCGTGGAATGGAACATTAAATAAATACGGAATAAAAATTTCTACGGGACCTGTAGTTTCATTCAGGGCTGTTGAACACCTGCACCGTATTTATTCAAACGGAACAAAACATCTAGTTCCGCTTTACCAATTGCATAATACAGCTAAAATGAAATTTACATGGCCTTTGGAGAAAAAAGAGAAACCGCAGTATATTGTTCAGTCCGATAAAACAAAATCTCTTTTATTGCCGAACAAAGACTATATTTTTTTAAGACGCTTTAGTGCCAAAGATGATAAAAGCCGGTTAGTTGCCACTCCGTACTTTTCAGAAAGTGTCAATGAAGCCTTTATTGGCGTAGAAAACCACCTGAACTATATATACAGGCCAGGTGGCGAGTTGTCAAAAATTGAAATTATTGGTTTAA
>DASPJH010000129.1:0-6355 GCA_035628715.1 Bacteroidia bacterium | reverse complement strand
AGTGCAAATGGAATCGGATACGGAATATGCGGTTACTCATGGTTTAATTACCGAAGCGGAAAAAGCTGACCTGGATAAAAAGTACCGGGGGCTGGACCCAAAAACCGGCCTGCCGGCCATTAACGGTGCTATTGAGGCTATTTGCGGCTGCTACATGGCCAATATTGAAGAAGTTGCTGACCCCGACTTTGCCCCTGTTATTAGCTACCTGAACAACCCTGAGGTGCGCAAAGCGCTGCATATTAGCAGTACTCAACAGATCACACAATCATGGTCTCAGCAGGTTTCCGATAACTATGAGCCGTCTGTAAATAATTCTTATACGGGCACGGTAGAATTATTGCTGGATGCAGGCATTCCGGTAATGGTGGTATCAGGTCTTAACGATGCAAAAGATTGTAATTTTATAGGCACCGGCAGATGGCTGAACCAGCTTACCTGCCCAGCATCCAATCGTTTTAAAGCTGCCGGCACAAAACCGTGGAAAGACGCTTCTACAGGGCAGGTAATGGGCTTTATGCAGGACGGCGGGCAATTAAGCTGGCTTAAGGTATTAAGCGCCGGGCACCTGGCAGTGCTTGACCAACCGCAGCTTATCAATATTATTATGGAGAAACTGCTGGGGAGTACTAAGTAATTTAAACCGTTAATTATTTGAAAACCGGCTAGCTGCCGGTTTTTTTATTATGCCAAGCCGTTTATTAAACAAAAAAAATCCGGATGCTTACTGCACCCGGATTAGTTTCGAATATTAATTTCTGAATTAGAATTACTCAAATTTCAAACCATACACCCCTTCAGTTCCGTCAGGATTTACGCCTTCAATCAATACGCCGCCTTTTTTATTGCTCAATAACAGTTTGGCTTCGGCAGGCGTGCCAACGGCTTTTTTATCAATATGGGTGATGATAAAGCCTTCAGGCACCCGTGAGTTTTTAAACGGACCAGGATTCACTTTGCTGATTTTCACTCCGCCTTTCACATCGTATTTCTTTTTATCGGCATCCGTCAGGGTTGACATTTCAATACCCCGTGAAACACTCGTGTTAGATGATTTCTCGGTTTTTTTAACTATTTCGGTAGTGCCTTCCCGGTTTTTGAGGGTAGGGGTAACTACCATTTCTTTACCATCACGGCGCAGGGTTACATTCAGTTTATCACCGGGGTGGTAACGGCTCACCTGCTCCTGCAGGTCGGATGATGAATTCACCAGCACTTCGTTAATTTTAATAATCACGTCACCGGCTTTCAAGCCTGCTTTTTCAGCAGCACTACCTTCATTCACCTTGTTTACATACACACCACTGATGTCTTTAATACCTTTTTCCTGTGCAAGGGTTGATGTAACGTCAGTGATCTCAATACCCAGGAAACCGCGTTGTACTTCACCGTATTTCAGAATATCGTCCATTACTTTTTTAACAATATTCACCGGAACGGCAAACGAGTAGCCCGAGTACGAACCGGTTTGGGTAGCAATGGCCGTGTTGATACCCACCAGCTCGCCTTTAAGGTTCACAAGGGCGCCACCGCTGTTACCAGGGTTTACGGCAGCGTCAGTCTGAATAAAGTTCTCAACCGCGTATTGGTTATTAGCATCGCGCAGCAGGTTAATATTGCGGCCTTTTGCGCTCACAATACCTGCAGTTACCGTGCTGGTAAGGTTAAAGGGGTTACCTACCGCCAATACCCACTGACCTACGCGAACCTCGTCGCTGTTTCCAAAGGGTAAAAACGGCAATTTGTCAGTGTCTATTTTCAGCAGGGCAAGGTCAGTGCTTGGGTCAGCGCCAACCAGTTCAGCCTTGTAGCTGCGTTTATCCTGCAGCACTACTTCAATGCTGGAAGCTCCGCTGATTACGTGGTTATTTGTGGCTATGTAGCCGTCGGGTGTCATAATGACACCTGAGCCTGAGCCCATACCCGGCTGTGAATGCGGCATCTGGAAATCTTCTCCGAAAAAGTCGCGAAGGTCAAATCCACCTAAATCAGTGCCGGTAGCTTCCACAGTAGTTTTAATGTGCACCACAGCAGGTGTTGCCACCGCAGATGGTTCGGTAAAATCAAATCCCGGCAGGCCGGTAGCTGTTTTAAGGTTGGCAAAGGCCACCTGTTGCTTTTCTTCAAGGGTTTGGGGTTGTTTTTTTTCTGTTAGTTTGAATATCCCCAATGCAATTGCCCCCCCTGTGCAGGCAATCAAAAATGTTCCTAAAAATTTTCTAGCGCTCATAAGAATCCTTCAGATTTTAGTTGGTTGAACTATAAGCTTAACGTTATAAGATTATAAACAGTACAATTTAATCAATTCGTATACCAAAGTAAACAAAGGCAATAGTATTTTTGAACCGGCAGTCCCTTTTTAAAAAAAATTTATCTTGCCGTTTACTTTTTAATTAAAACAGGTATCAACACATGTTTGGAAGAAAAAAATTCAGTGATGAAGAAATTGTGGACGAGATACGCGGAGGCAACCAGGAAGCGCTGGTGTTTTTGTACCAGAATAATTTCAGCCCGGTGAGGAACTATATATTGAAAAATAACGGAACGCTGGAAGACGTAGACGATGTATTGCAGGAAGCTGTAATAGCCGTGTGGCAAAATGCCAGCCAGCGCTCGTTTACACTTACCTCCAAGCTGAATACATACGTGTACGCCATTGCAAAGAACCTGTGGCTGAAGCAGCTGAATAAAGGCAAGCGCCTGGACCCGCTGGACGAAATACACAGCAATACCCACGCGGCCGATGAGCCCCGCAACCATAAGATGGATTTGGATATTGTGGCGGAATACCTGGAAAAGCTGGGCGATACCTGCCGCGAAGTACTTCAGCTGTTTTACTTTGACGGGCTGGACATGAATGCCATTGCCGAGCGACTGAATTTTTCCAACGCCGATACTGCCAAATCCAAAAAATACCAGTGCTTTAAAAGACTGGAGCAGCTGCTTAAGCAGGATTTCAGCAGGAGTGATTTTAATATTTAAGAGATGTAAACACATTTACTAAAATGAATTTTGAAGAGAACAATATGCACGAAGCATTTGACCGCTATGTTACCGGGCAAATGAGTGAAGGGGAAAAAGCCGTGTTTTTGGAAGAACTGGACCGTGACCCCGCCTTAAAAGCAGCCTTTGACAGTTATATAAATATAGTGGCCGGCATACGTGCCGCCCGCCGTGATGAACTGAAAGACTATATTAAAAAGAACGCCAAAATACAGTACATAGGCAACGTTTGGAGCCGCAGCTGGGTGATTGCCTCAGCAGCCATAGTAACCATATTCCTGGGCGCTTATGTTGTGCTGAATTATTACGGCACCAACAAAGCCACCGAAAACATGGTAATGAAGGATTCATCAGGGGCAACTAACGACTCAACTGTGCAGGACATTACGATAGAGCACGACCAGGTTGCCAAAAATGATGAAAGGGAGTATAATGGCAACGCCCAGGATGCAGACCCTGAAAGTACTGAGGATGTAACCGGCAGGCCATTAAATACGGTACCGTATTATGTGATGGAGAAGACAACCGACAGAATAGATATTGACCCCACCAGGGTTGCTGATAAAAAAATAACATCCACCAAACAACTGGATATTACCTACGAGCCGGGGGACTCCTACATGTACAAATACAATAAAACCAGCCTGGTGCTGTATAAAGTACCTGCTGCGGATAAAAAATCAGTGTATGAGTATAACCGTTCGGCATACCTTTCGTGGGGGAAGAGTTATTACCTTTTAAAATCTGATGGTAAGGCACGTGAGCTGGAAGCTATTAAAGACAGCGTTGTTCTTAAAAGTTTACCCCCAGTTAAGTAATTCATTGGAAATAGAGTTTTTTAAATACCAGGGCGCCGGCAATGATTTTATAATGGTGGATAACCGCCGCCTGGCCCTGCTGCGCCATAATGTGGCACTGTACCGCCGCCTGTGCGACCGCCGCTTTGGCATTGGTGCTGATGGGTTTATTATGGTACAGGATAAGGAGGGTTACGACTTTGAGATGGTATACTTTAACAGCGATGGCAACGAGAGCAGCATGTGCGGAAACGGCGGACGCTGCATTACTATGTTTGCCCGCCAGTTGGGCATTATAGATAAGCAGGCGCACTTTTTAGCTACTGATGGCCCCCACGATGCAGTTATTGAAGATAACGGCTGGGTGAGTCTGCAAATGAAGAACGTGGCTTCTGTTGAAACTATCGGTAGTGATTTATACCTGAATACCGGCTCTCCGCATTATGTACGGTTTATAAATAACAACCTGGCTGAATATGCATTGGTAAACGAGGCCCGCAAGGTGCGCTATAACGAGCGGTTTGCTAATGAAGGCACCAACGTTAATATTGTTTCTCCTTCGGGCGATACACTTGACGTCCGTACCTATGAGCGTGGCGTGGAGGATGAAACCCTTAGCTGCGGTACGGGTGTAACTGCCGTGGCCCTGGCTGCGGCTATTAACCGGCCTGAGGGGAAAGGGATTGTACAGCCCATATCTACTCCCGGCGGCAAGTTGCAGATACGCTTTGACAAAACCGGCCCAAATTCGTTTGAGAACATCTGGCTGCAAGGCCCCGCTGAGTATGTATTTAGCGGTAAAATACAGGTATAGCAGTAAAAGGTTGACAGCTCCCCACAATCCCTGCGAGCCGTGGAAATTTTGAAATAATATCAATTCCATAACTGATACCTGGCAGCTAAAAAGGCACCTTGCCTTTTTCCCCTTCCTCTGTTACATTTGTTTAGCTGATTGTATGAAAATTACTACTCTACGGGTGAGTCTGCTTGCCCTTACCTGGCTGATACTGCTGAGCAGCGGTAATGCCCAGGTGCAGTTTTGCATAGATTTACCCGCCAGCCTGAAAAAAGCCGACGGGGCTGGCCATGGGGTATCCAGCTATACATCGCGTTGGACCAACGGCAGCACCATTACCGTTAAGTTTGCCGGGGGAACTGAACTGGTAAAATCTAAAGTGAGAACCTATGCCAAAATGTGGGAAGGCTATGCCAATATTAGCTTTAAGTTTATTGAAACCGGCGCAGCAGATATACTGGTAGCCTTTGATGAAGGCGGCTCGTGGAGTTACATAGGCACCGACTCAAGGTTGTATGCCCATAAAGAAACACCATCCATGAACTACGGCTGGTTTGATGAAAATACCACCGAAGAAGAGTTCCAGCGTACTATCCTGCACGAGTTTGGCCATGCGCTGGGCCTGCTTCACGAACATAAAAACCCCGCCAGCGATATAGAGTGGAACCTGCCGGTGGTATACAATTATTATATGACACAGGGCTGGACGAAAGCGCAGGTTGATGAGCAGGTGCTTAATAAGTATAGTGTTACACTCTCTAACCATAACTACGACCCGGTTTCTATTATGCACTACCCTATTCCCGCTAATTTCACAACAAATGGGTACGAGGTAACCTGGAACACTACCCTTTCAAAGGGAGATATTGAGCTAATAGCTGAGATGTACCCCAAAATGGCCGTAAAGACGGAAACCGATAACACGGGCACTAACGGAACTACAACCATACTACCGGCTACCTGCTCACTGGAGAATGTGGAAGTGGAGCACAATGTAACTAAGAATGGGAAAAAAGGCATGCAGATTTTCGCCTCCTTTACCATCAATAATGCAAAAGATAAAGAATGCCTCGTGTCCGCTTACTTTTACACGGCTGACGGAGCGGCTCTGAAAGATAATAACCGGCAGTACCATACAATGGATGGTAAAGTGGCTACCTGGAAAACGGTTACACCGCTTTATCCCAATACAAAATATAACCGGTTAGAATTATTTATGCCTTATGATGAAATGGAACTGAAGGATGGGGAGCACAAGCTGAAGTTTTCGCTCACCGTTTGGGATGATAAAAAGAAATCGTTGGTTACCGGCGGCACTTATTACTTTGAGTATTCAAAAGGGATAGTTTGTAACGACCTGAAAGTGCTGGAAAATTATGACAACGCCAACAGCCGTATGGCCATTATGCCAAAATTCAGCATTAAGAATGCCCAAAGCCTGGATTGCAGGGCTGTAGTGTATTTTTATAATGCAGATGATACACCCATGCTGGATACCAATAAGCAACCCATAAAGTTCACTATGAACTTTAACCCGGGCTACCCCACAACGGTTTACAATTTTGGTGAATACAGCGACCTGTTTATATACGTGCCCTACAGTACCTTTACATTACCCCAAGGCACAACAGAAATAAAATACTTTGTAGCCCTGTTTAACGGTCAAAAGCAGTTTGCCACCAGTCCGTGGATGCAGACGACGTTCACAACCCGGTGAAAAGAAAAAGCCCAGCCATAAAAACGGCCGGGCTATAAAAAT
>DASPJH010000128.1:0-21624 GCA_035628715.1 Bacteroidia bacterium | reverse complement strand
GTGTGTACGCCCTGCATGCCGACAATGCAAACGCGTTCTCAGCAATGGATTACAACAATTACAACTCAGCAGGTAACTTTGTAAACCTGGGCACCACCAACTGCCCCAATATTCCCATTCTGCAGGCTTCATTCACCACTTTAAACCAGAACAGCGTTAGCCGTGATCCATTATTCACGTCGGCTACAGACCTTCATACCAGCATCAACATATCAGGAACTTATGTAGGTATTGATGAGGATATTGACGGAGATTTCCGCAATACGGTGTCACCGGTAATGGGTGCAGATGAGGTAAATGTTCCGGATAATGCAGGCGTTTCAAAAGTTCTTTCGCCCATGCCCGTCTTTTGTGCAGGCAACCAGGACGTGAAAATACAGATAGGTAATTACGGTACCAATGTGATAGACAGTGTGCGGATAAACTGGGAAGTAAATGGTGTGGCGCAAAGCACAGTATATGTTAATACACCCATCGCCATAAGAGGCTTTCAGGATGTAACGCTGGGTTCGATTTCTTTCTTTGCGGGTGAAACCAAAAAGATAAAAATATGGACCTCGATGCCCAACGGCATTACCGATGCGCTGCCCAATAACGATAGCCTTTCGGTTACTGTTAAAACAGGACTTAAAGGTACTTACACCATTGGGGGTAACAGCCCCGATTACCCTGATTTTACCTCGGCGGTATTTGACTTGAATTTGCTGGGTGTATGCGGTCCTGTACAATTTGATATAAGGTCAGGCACTTACACAGAAAGGGTTGTGCTGAGGCCGGTGATAGGAGCATCGGATGTAAATACCATCACCTTTAAAGGTGCGGGAAAACTGAACACTAACCTCACCTTCTCAGGAACCAACGCTAACGATTGGGCTACATTAATGCTCAATGGCGCTGATTACTTCATCTTCAGGGATATGACCATTTCTTCAATGGGCTCCAGCTTTGGTATAGGTATACTGCTTACTAACCAGGCCGACAGCAATAAATTTAAAAACATAACGCTACAGGCCAGCACCACTTCTACTTCGTCCAATATTGCAGTTATAGCACATATGCCCAATCCAACCAACCTGTATGCAACCGGAGGCAATCCCGGTAACGGAAACCTCTTCGATAGTCTTGAAGTAAGCGGTGGGTACTTCGGTATCTACCTGATGGGCGGCGGCGAAGGCCAGGTGGTAAGAAACTGTACCCTTACCGACCAATACGTCAGTGGTATTTATTGCAGTGACCAGTCATACCTGGAAGTGTTTCACAATAAAATAAGCCCGTTGAGAAATACAGCTTTCTCATACTCGCTGAATCTTACCAACGTTACCAATTTTAGGGTGCACGCCAATACCATCAACTCAGCCGGAGATTATGGTATGTACCTCCAGATGGTAAACTCTCTCGGTACCGATCCAAACTATTCATCCAAGTTATACAATAACATTGTAAGCAATACCGCAGGGTATGCTTTCTATTGCGAAAACTCTCAGGAAATGAGCATTCTCCACAACTCATTCCGGTCAGTGGGCACCAGCAATACGTTTTCAGCTGCCAGCTATTTTGCCAGCAGCATCATCATAGATTTCCGCAATAACCATATACGTAACGATAACCCCAACAGTTTGGCTCTTGAAGCTGATGGAAGTACATTCGATTCCCTGGATTATAACAACTACTACTCTTTCGGCGGGTTTGTAAGATTGGGAGCTACTTATACCAATCTTGCAGCCCTTAAAGCCGGGTACACTCAGTTTAATCAAAACAGCCAAAGCAAAGATCCACAGTTTGTTTCCATCAATAACCTGCACACCAATTCTTTCCTCACTGGTATCTATGCCGGCATAGATAAGGATATTGACGGCGAATCGCGCTGCCCCAGTAAGGTTTCCATAGGAGCGGATGATGAGAACCAGGGTTTTGCTGCGCCCTCAATACTTACCAGTCACACCGACTTCTTTACAAGATACCCGTTGCGGTTCAGCAACAACATCAGCAGTCTGCCCTCAGTAAGCTTCAAATGGTACATTGATGGCGTCTATGAAACAGATAGCCTGTCATTCGGCTATAAATTTCATACTGAAGGCCCGCATACAGTGAAGTTGCAGGCCCAGCGCTGTATTCACACTGACAGTACTGAGTTTGTGATCGATGTTAAATCGGGTACACCTATAACCACTATTATTGGCAATGTGCCGGATAGCGTACGGGTGTATACCGGCTATACCGATTCAGGCGCCACCTCCAAAGATTTCTTCGGCACTAATATACCTGTGATTACCAGCGGTAATAACATTGATACAAGCGTGGTAGGCACCTACTACATCTGGTATGTGATAGAAGACCAATGGGGTAATAAAGATTCGGTAGTGCGGATTGTAAAGGTAATTGATGATGTTGCCCCCTCACTGTCGCTAACCGGCAGCGATACAATCACCATCGAGGTATTTGCCGATATTAACGAGCCCGGCTCGTCGGCCACCGATAACTACTACAAAGGCGCTTTCATCACTGTGGATAGCAGCATGGTTGATAAAAACGTAGTAGGTATCTACCCAATTACTTATACAGCCATCGATAGTTCTGCCAACATCAGCACGCTTATCCGCAGGGTTAAGGTGGTTGATATTCAGCGCCCGGTTATTACGCTGATACAAGCCGACACCATCATTATAAAAGTAAACTACCTTTATTTTGAGCCTGGCGCGAAAGTAAAAGACAACTACTGCAAAACGGGACTTACCTGGGATGTGGATACTTTCCCAACAACCACAGTGCTGGGCGATTACCTCCTGACCTATACAGCTGAAGACTGCCAGGGTAATACAGCTTTGCCTGTAATTCGCCTGATAAGGGTGGTGGATGACGAGGCACCCTTGCTTACACTAAACGGATTGCCGGTAGTATATGTACACCGCGGCGCCACATATACGGAAGAAGGCGTGGACATCAGGGACAATTACTACGACACTGCTTTGTTAAGAAGCGCCCTGATAACAACCTCGGATTTGGATGCCAGCCAGATTGGCAATTATAAGGTATGCTACCAGGTTACCGATCCTTCGGGCAATATATCCAACAAAATATGCAGGAATGTAATAGTGTTGAACAATGTGGGCGTTACCGAAACTGCCTTTGGAGGCAGTATTAAAATGTATCCCAACCCTGCTGCAAATATCTGCACAATAGAATTGGCGAAAACAGCGGTAGCTGATGTTGAGATAACCATTGTTGACATTATGGGCAGAATGGTGCATTCATCAACCCTTGCAACTGGAGAAACCAAAGCGTTACTTAATCTTGAAAACCTGGCCGCCGGTGTTTACAATGTAAATATCTCACAAGGCACCGGCAGTAAGGTGTTAAAACTTACTGTAGTAAAATAATCGTAGTAGTAGCTGTAGGTTTGAGCCGCCCCGGAGACTTTTGTCTTCGGGGCTTTTTTATTTTATTACCTGAATATTATTACCTCACCAATAAATAATTTCATAATAACTTCTCTGCCTGTGAAAAGGAAACCGCATGAGTATAAGGTGTACCAACTTATTTGTTTTGACCGCGGAAGTAAAACGTGAAAGAGTTTAACTGCGGTAATGTGAAGCAAATGTAAAAAAATCACAACACTTACTTGCCAACCGTAACACCCAGAGTTAAATAAAAAGAACGCCTATCCGAAGGAATTATACCCGGGCCAGGATAACTTTCAGCGCGGCGGGTATAATAGCGGGCATCCAAAAGGTTATTGCAGGTAATATCAAGCGAAAATCGTTTATAATTCACAGATGCGGATATATCTATCACGCTGTAACTTTTTATAATTCTTTCAACAGCTGTTGAGGTAAGAACAGCGTTGGTAGCATCAGAATGGTTATCTTCAGTGGTACCTAACGGGCATCAACAAAGGCGCCATTTATAAATATATTTAACTGGTTGTGTACTGAACATGGCAAAGCCACCAGTTTCCATAAAATTCAGTTCCGCCATCATTTTCCACGCCAGATTCTTTTAGCTGTTTGCAGTACGGCTGCCGATAAGCTCAATTACATAATAGTTGATGTATATTTGGTTATCTTACTCAAGATGAAAATTAACAGGCTCATATCTTTCATATTCTTTTTCTTTTTGATGCAGGTAAAAGTCTGGTGCCAGTCCAACTTAGGCAATATTGACTACTACGGAACGTTAAATGGCCTTCCCAATAACTCTGTGCTTTCAATATACCAGGACTCAAAAGGATTTTTATGGATAGGCACCTACAACGGACTTTGCCGGTACGACGGTAAAGAATTTAAAATATACAGGAACTTTTCGGAGGAAGGGGATGAGATATGGATAAATTCGATAACTGTAATTAAAGAAGATGCTGAAAAAAATTTATGGGTGTCAAGCCGGGGAGGTGTTATAGCCCGCCTGGATAGTAGAACCAGGCAATGGAAACAGTTTCATATAAATGGAAAAGACTACATAACTGACATGTATATAGAAAATGGGACTGTATGGTTTTCAAGCAAACAGGGTAAAATTGGTAAAATTCAGGGCGATTCACTTAGTGTATTAACCAGGGTGGCCGGCGTACTGGAATCCAAATTTCAAAAATATTCGCCTTCCGAGCTGATAATAGCCGGCGTAATTATTTATAAACTAAATATTAAAACAGGGAAGGTAGAAGGTGTACCTATTAGGAATTCGCCCGAATTGTCCGAAATAGAAGGAATGGAAACAAACGAGCAGTATGCGTTTTATTTTCTTAAAAATAAAAAAGTAGTTAGCCAGAAATTAAGTGATGGAAGTTTGTTTACAGCCGGGTTTAACTTTAATTATTTTAAAAATAAACCGGGAATTCTTTCCAATGGAAATTTATTAATGGTGCATGAAGAACAACTTGCTGAAGTAACCCCAGAAGGCCGTTTGCTGTATAAAATTAATCTTGCCGAACATTCTGGAGCTTTTAAAGGTAATTCGGTAAATGTTGTTTATAAGGATAATTCAGGATTGATATGGATTGGCACCAACGGTGGCTTGTTTAAAGTGGATAAAAGTAAAACGGCATTTAAAAAATATGCATCCAATATTTTTTACAATACTATTTCACATCATTATGTAAGGGCATTGTATACCAGGAAAAATGAAGTATGGGTGGGTACGAAGGAGGGGAAAACAGGCAGACTGCTGTTTGATACTGTGAATAAGAAGGTAATATCACAAACATGGTACCCGATGCTTTTGCCTGATGGAACAGTTGAGGATGCTTATACTGTGAACTGTATAATAAGCGATGGCGGTGGAAATTTATGGGCCGGTGGGAATGAAGGGATGTACAGGATGAAAAAAAATGAAAATGCATTTAAGAAAATAGTGTTTTCTTATAACGGTAAGCCGGAAAATATACATGGAATATGGGCGTTATTTATTGACGGCAGGGGAAACTTGCTTGCGGGTACGGCTGATGACGGGCTTTGCCAGGTAAATTTGAAAACCCTTGTTGTTAACAAGTATAGAATTACAAACAATGGCAGCAATAAATTTTCAGTGTGGAATATCTTTAAGTCATCCGACAATGAATTATGGGCCGGGACTGGTAAAGGGATTTACAAACTGAAGTTTGACAGTGCACGGAATACCTACTCACTGCACAACGATTTTTTATCAGGTAAAGAAGAACTTAAGAAGGGTAATATATGGGGTATTACTGAAGATGAAAATGGAAATTTATGGCTGGGCACTACTGAAACAGGCATATATATGCTTGAAACAAAAACCGGCCGGGTTTTTAATTATACTACCAAAGATGGACTGGTGGATAATATTACAAGTAGTTTGGTAGCTGACAGGCAGGGGAATTTATGGATTAGCACGGTTGATGGCTTGTCAAAATTTGAAATAAAAAATAAGCGGTTTACAAATTATAAAGAGGAAGACGGAATAATAAGTAACGATTTTAATTTTAAGGCAAGCACCTATACATCCTGGGGAGAGCTATTTTTTGCAACCAAGGTGGGAATAACTTCGTTTAAACCTTCAGATATTGGAAGTTCTGCTTCAACCGAAGCTCCGGTGGAGATTACAGGTATAAAAATAAAAGGAACTGAGCTCATGAATGCCGGCAATGCTATAGAATTGGAGCATAACCGGAATGATATAAGCTTTAATTTCGCTCTGCTGGAATATACTAAAGAACTGAGCCATAAATATAGATACATGCTGAAGGGGTACGATACCGCCTGGCAACATACAGGCTATAACAATCCGGCTGCATCCTATACAAACCTGCCCCCGGGCCGGTATACTTTTGTCGTAATGGCTTCTCCTGATGGGGAGGCCTGGAGTAAAAAATCCGCACAGGTAAGTATTAATATAATTCCTGCTTTCTGGCAGCGGTTATATTTTTGGCTGGCAGCGGGCACGGCTGTTATTTTGGTTGTTTTTTTCAGCGTGAGGTGGCGCATCAAATCTTTGTTGGGGCAGGAGCGTGAAAAAGCGCGTGTGCAGAAGGCTATGGCGGAGCTGGAAATGAAGGCCCTTCGTGCACAAATGAACCCTCATTTCATTTTTAATGCAGTTGGCGCTATACAGCACTATATCGTAAAAAATGATATAGTGCAGGCTAACGAGTACCTGGCAAAGTTTGCCCGACTTATGCGGCTTTACCTGGAGTCATCAAGAAACAATTTTAGTAAGCTGGGAGATGAGATAAACCTGCTTGAATTATACATTTCCCTGGAAAAATTAAGGTTTGAGGAGAAATTTGACTATACAATTTCGGTACAGGGGAATTTGCCGGCCGGAACGCTACAAATACCATCCATGCTGTTGCAGCCGTTTGTTGAAAATGCTATAAATCATGGGCTGGTGCATCGTACTTCTAAAGGTAACCTGCTGCTCAAATTTATGTATGACCATGAGGCCGGTAATTTAAACTGTGTTATTGATGATAATGGCATTGGCCGGGTAAAAGCCGCACAGCTGCGGGATGAAAAAAGGAACGGCCACATTTCAAGGGCGGGGGAAATAGTGGAGGAAAGGGTGAAAACCCTTTTTGAGGCGGAAGAAATTGAAGTTAGTATAGGGATAATTGATAAATTTGATGCAGGCGGTATACCTGCCGGTACCCGTGTGGAAGTGAAAATTCCTTGTAAAGGCTTTGTAACTATCGATAATGAGAACATTAATAATTGATGATGAACCCAAGAGCCGGGAAACCCTGCTCACTCTTGTGCAAAACTACTGCGAAGGCATAACGGTAGCCGGAACTGCTGCTAACATCGCTGATGCTGCCGGGCTTATTGAAACAGTATCGCCCCAGCTGGTATTCCTGGATATTTCCATGCCCGGAGGCACAGGTTTCGATTTATTAAAAACATTACCCCAGGTAAATTTTGAGGTAATATTTGTAACCGCCTACGATAAATACGGCATTGAGGCAATACGGGCCAATGCGCTGGATTACCTGCTCAAGCCGGTAAGCATAGAGGAGTTGAAAGATGCTGTGGCAAAAGCCCGCCTTCGCGTTGAGCAAAAGCAAACGGCTGGCAACATCAGTTCTCTTCTGAAACTGGTGGATGAAAAAATAAACCAGCCCAACAAAGTCAGTATACCGGTGGGCGACGGGCTGGTTTTTGTTTCGACCACTGATATCGTATGCCTGGTAGCCGACGGCAGCTATACCCGCCTGGTGCTTAAAGATAACCGCAAGCTGTTAAGCTCGCGCAACCTCAAAGAGTACGAGGAGATACTGCCGTCTTCAGGTTTTATCCGGGTGCACCATTCAAACATCATTAACATCGAGCACGTTAGGCAATACCACCGTGGCGAAGGTGGGCACGTGGTAATGACCGACGGTACTGAGGTAATGATATCAAAAAGAAAGAAAAAGGATTTTTTAGACAGGTTCATTTCCTGATTCCAATTGCTGTTACGCTGTTACGACCCCTCACAACTCCAGTAACCATCTGCCTTTCACCCGTAACACCCTGTTTAAATCCTGTCACCGTTTTACATTATATTATGACTTTTGTGACCTTGTGGGTTCAAATTTTGAACCCCTGCATAGCCCCATGATCCAAAAATTAGTGTTACGCGGTTACGACCTTCCTCAAACCCAACAACCACCCGCTTTCCAGCCGTAACACCACCTTGCCCAAACCCCTAAATCCCCTAAAGGGGACTTCGCCAGGTAGCTACCTAAATGTTTCACCGGCTTTAATTGCAGGTTGTCTGCCTAAAAGCCCCTTTAGGGGTTTGGGGTATTAGTGTTACGACTGTTACGACCCTCACCAACCCAGCAACCGCCTGACTTCCACCCGTAACACCCCGTTCTAATCCTGTCACCATTTTACGTTATATGATGTTGCGACTTTGTAGGGGTTCAAAATTTTGGACCCCTACAGGGCCCATCCTTTCATCTTTTCCCATCGTAAAAATCATGGTTCCGACAAATAAGTGTTACGACTGTTACGGCCAAAATTTTGGACACTTTATTAAAGTGGCCCCCCCCATACATTAATAGGAAAACCCGGTAATTGGGCAATAAAAAACTGAACTTTTTTTAAAAGTATTTCTCCTTAAAGGAAACTTTAAGATATGCTGGATGAATACGCCTAAAGAAACGGTGGCCGGCATCAGCTAATTACCCAAATCATCTAATTGGTTTGTGCTTTCCCCATTTCTTTCAACTCTTTCAGCTTCATCAGTGCTTCAATAGGTGTCAGGGCGTTCAGGTCTATTTTGTTCAGCTCGTCTTCCAGTTTTATTAAATGCGGGTTCTCCGCCTGAAACATGTTTACCTGGTAGGTTACCGGCTTAAACTTCTTCAGGGTTTCGCGGCCGCTTATCATGGCGCGGTCCTGCTCCAAACGGCTTAATATTTCATCGGCACGCTGCACTACTTTGTTGGGTATTCCGGCCATCTTGGCCACGTGGATACCAAAGCTGCTTTCGCTGCCGCCCCGCTTGAGCTTGCGCAGGAAAATCACCTGCTGGTCTACCTCTTTCACGGTTACATGGTAGTTTACCACTCCTTCGCTTTTCTTTTCCAACTCGTTCAGCTCGTGGTAGTGGGTGGCAAAAATGGTCTTAGGCTTTTGCGGCTGCTGGTTCAGGTATTCGGCAATGGCCCAGGCCAGCGAAACACCGTCGTAGGTACTGGTGCCCCGGCCAATCTCGTCCAGCAAAATCAGGCTGCGGTTGGATACGTTGTTCAAAATACTGGCGGTTTCCAGCATTTCCACCATAAAGGTAGACTCGCCCGAGGATATATTATCCGAAGCGCCCACCCTGGTAAATATCTTATCAATCAGCCCGATAGTAGCACTTTTGGCGGGGACAAAACAGCCCATCTGCGCCAGCAGTACGGCCAATGCGGTTTGCCTCAAAATAGCCGACTTACCCGACATGTTAGGCCCGGTAAGGATGATTACCTGTTGTTCGCCATTGTCTAAATAAATATCGTTGGGAATGTAGGCCTCGCCAATAGGCAGTTGCTTTTCAATTACCGGGTGACGAACATCCTTTAAATCCAACTCATAACCTTCGGTTATTTCCGGACGCACGTAGTTGTTGTTGGCCGCCAGTTCAGCAAAATTGACGATACAATCCAACTGCGCCAACACATGCGCGTTTTGCTGTACCGGTCCAATGTATTCGGCGCAAAAATTCAGCAGGTCGTTAAATATCCGGGTTTCAATGGTAAGAATTTTTTCTTCCGCGCCTAATATCTTCTCCTCGTAAACCTTCAGTTCCTCGGTAATATAGCGTTCGGCATTCACCAGCGTTTGCTTGCGTATCCACTCCGGCGGCACCTTGCTTTTATGGGTGTTAGATACTTCTAAGTAATACCCGAACACATTGTTAAACGCTATTTTCAGCGAGGGTATGCCCGTCCGCTCCGCCTCTCGTTTCTGTATATTGACTAAATAATCCTTGCCGGTAAACTTAATTTCCCGCAGCTCGTCCAGGTCACTGTCTACACCGTCTGCTACCACGCCCCCTTTATTAATTAATGAAGGTGGTTCCTCAATTACCTCTTTCTTAATCTTCTCCACCAGCAAATGGCAGGGGTTTAGCAAATCGGCCAGGCGTTGCAGCTCCATCAGCCCGCTTTTGCTGCACAGTTCCTTAACAGGCCCCACCAGTTCCAGAGAGCGGCGCAATTGCACCATTTCTTTAGGCCCAATACGCTTTAATGCCGCTTTGGATATCAACCGCTCCAAATCCCCTACTTGCGAGAGTAGTTTGATAGCCTGCTGGCGCTCATTTTCCAGTTCGGTAAAATGGCTCACCATGTTCAGGCGGTTGTTTATCGGGCTTATCTCTTTTAAGGGCAGCAGCAGCCACTTGCGCAGCAACCGTGCACCCATAGGAGTAAGCGTATTGTCCAGCACATCTATCAATGCCTTGCCGTTCTCAGCCGAAGGCCTCACCAGTTCCAGGTTGCGAATGGTAAATTTATCCAGCCAAACGTATTTATCCTCCTCCAGCCTTGATATGGCACTGATGTGCCCCAGCTCGTTGTGGTGGGTGTCTTCCAGGTACTGTACCGCCGCGCCGGCAGCCACAATACCCAGCTCAAAATCATCAATACCAAAACCTTTCAGCGATGCGGTGCCAAAGTGTTTCAACAGCTTATCGCGGGTATGGTCTTTACCAAAGGCCCACTCGTCCATAGCATAGGTGTAGAACTTCTCGCCAAACAGCTGGAAAAACTGGTTTTTAAACGATTTGGAAAAGATAATCTCCGAAGGTTTCAATCCCTGCAGCAGCTTATCAGTATAATCGGCGCTGCCCTGTGCCACCATAAACTCACCTGTGGAAATATCCAGGAAAGCCACGCCGTAGCTATCCTTCTCACAAAAAACAGAAGCTAAATAGTTGCTTTGTTTAACGTCTACTATCTTATCATTATAAGAAACCCCGGGAGTCACCAGCTCGGTAACGCCGCGTTTCACCAGCCCTTTGGTCAGCTTGGGGTCTTCCAGCTGGTCGCAAATAGCTACCCGGTAACCCGCCCGCACCATTTTGGGCAGGTAGGTATCCAGCGAGTGGTGCGGAAACCCGGCCAGCGCCATCTCATTGGCGTAGCCATTGTTGCGCTTGGTGAGCACAATGCCCAGCACTTTGGAAGCCACGACAGCATCCTCGCCAAATGTTTCGTAAAAATCACCTACGCGGAAGAGTACCACCGCTCCGGGATATTTTGCTTTAATTTGCGAGTGCTGCCGCATAAGCGGCGTTTCGGATGTATTTTTTTCTTTGGTTGACAAGGATATGGTGCGCAAGTTAAAAAATGTTGAGCTACACCGCCCGGGTGTGGATGAATATAGGAAAACTCAGAAGTTGCCTGTAATAGTGGTGCTGGACGATGTGCGAAGTATGCACAACGTGGGTTCCATCTTCCGTACGGCGGATGCTTTTAAGGTGGAAGCGCTGTATTTGTGCGGCATAACTGGTTGCCCGCCCCATAAAGAAATCCACAAAACAGCGTTGGGCTCAGAAGACAGCGTAGACTGGAAACATTTTCCCTCTGTAACCGATGCTATCACTGAACTAAAGGCCAAAGGCTACACCATTGCCGGGCTGGAACAAACCGAACAAAGCACCTTCCTGAACGAATGGGACATACAACCCACCGATAAAATAGCCCTAATAGCCGGCAGCGAAACCGACGGCGTAAGCCAGGCCGCCGTGGATATGTGCGATGTGCTGGTGGAGATACCACAGTTTGGCACCAAGCACTCAATGAATGTGGCCGTGGCTACGGGGGTGGCACTGTGGGAAATTGTCAACCATTTGTAGGAGCTATGCTACCCTTCCCATTTCTTTTATACCAGACACTTAAACTCAACCGTAAATCTATTTTTTAAAAGACGGTACTATCTTCCCTTCAAGCAGAGTAACATTCACTTTGCCTGCAATTTTTTTACGATCTATATGATCAATTTGTTGAGATAATCTCCTTATCGCGTTGCTCCTTTTTTGTTCATTTGACATTTTTTTTATTTTATTTGAGATATAAGAATCTATTAGAGCTGTCACTAAATAATTTTTAGGATTTGTAATATTTAACAATTGATTTATTATAGTTAGATCGGAATCATCAATCTCGGTGATCGTATTTGCTATAAAAAATGCTTCGAACTCTTTATATTCCCTATCCTTGCTATTCACATCTAAAGATAAAATATCGACTGCTAACTCGTTAAAATATTTTAACAAGGGATCCTTCAAAGTAATAGAGTTATGATGAAACTCAAACCAATGAGTCGTAACCCAAAAGGCACCAAACCTTGTTTTGTATAAACTCCTTAATATATTATATTCCTCTCCTTCATGGGAAAGCAAAAAATCTAATGCCTTTTTAGCATTATTTGTATTCCGCTTTAGAGCCATGACTCGCGTGTCAATTTTAGTATTGTAAAGAGCTTGTATTAAATATCCAATACCACTCAAATTCATGAGATACTCTCGGAAGTTCTTGGGGACTGAGTTTTTCAAGATTGCATCAATTAGTTCAGGCGAATCTTTAGTCATACCAGCATAGAAAATTGCAACATTTTGCCACCATAAGTCATTGAAGTTATTGATAAAGTTGTCCTTACCATTAATATTATGATTGTAAAATTGGTAAGCAGTAAAGTATTCCTGGAAAGACAGATGCTTAAATTCAACCTCTGAACGTTCATTTTTAATCAGGACTCCAATGTCAGCTAGAATATCTTCCAAAAGCTTATCAACATCATATTTATGTCCCCTTTCGGCAGCGAAATTGCTAACTAAGGTTGTGAGTTTGGTGTAAGCTACTGAAGTGACTTTATTTATATGAAGATATTCCGCTATAAATGATAATACACTTCGATGGACACCAACTGCTAATAAGTCAGTTGTGTTTTTTACCGATTTTGTTAAAAGCAAATCAACAAAATGCTTATAAATATCAGAAATGGTTGCCGGAATTTCTATTTCATTTTCATCAAAAATAGCAGTAATTAGAGCTAAAGTAAGTGGGGTTTTTGGCAGTTTTTCAAGAATATTAGAGTCCTTAAGGGATTTCAAAAGGCGCTTACATTTTGCTTGATCGCCATCAAAATATCGATCTATATATTGTTCAGCTTGTTTGTTAGAAACACTATCTATTTCGATGAAACGAAATTTCAATTTTTGGCAACTTGAATGAAGAGAATCAGCTGGCCTTGAAGTACAGTAAATACGAACCTTAGGGAAGGTCTGCTTAAAGTCTTGAACTGCTTGTAAAGCTCTCTCCTTCAAATCTGAAGTACCCACTTCATCTAAAGCATCTATAAATAATATAAAATTTTGATTTGCGAGGAGAATTTCAGCGTCTAACCCAAAATCAGTATAATCATTGTTTTCGAAATGATTTTCTAACACTTTTTTGAAGTCAAAATCACATTGTACTAAATCAGAAAACCTAATAATTAATGGGTATAACTCATAATCACCCCGAATCGAGTTCTGTTTAATAATATCATTAGAAAGAAGTTTGAACAGAGTAGATTTCCCTGAGCCAGGTGGTCCTACAATAACGCAATTGTCATTTATCATTGCTAGATCATGTACATCATAGCTTCTTTTACGTACTTCCCCTTCATCACTAGTAGCAATCTCATAGAGTCTGGGCTGCATCGCCACCTCAAGAATGCTTTTAATTTTCCCACCTTTTATGCTTATTGCTTTCGATAGTTCATTTTCTCTACTTTTTTCCAGAAAAATTTCAATATATTTCTTATATATTCTACTTCCTTCTTGCCAATATATAGGATAATATTTATCGAGGGCTTCGACAATTTCGTCTACGCCCCAAAAAGAAACATTTGGATTACTAAAATAGTCATCACCTAATATTTTCGTGACGGCACCCGAAGTAAATTTGTGAGTGGCTACAACCTTTACTTTGTTTATTTTTATATTTTTACCTTGTGCTAAGGAATTCCACGAATATCTAAAACAATCGTCAATCTGGGCGCGCACTTCTTGGACACCGGTTGAGGTGCCTTTTATGTTACCTTTTTTTACTACAAATGCAGTCCATTCTTTCTTATTATCTAGCGGGTTAAATGTTGAGCAGACAATATCTTTTCCATTTTCTGGCACATTTCCTCTTTCATGTGTAAGTGTTACATCTGTATACCCAATTTTTTTTAATAAGTCAAACAACATCTCATGTATAGCTGTCTCCGGACTGATAGTAAGAATTTTTTCTATTTTTTCTGACGGTTTCATTGATTAGGTGTTTATTCAAAAATAATTTTTCTCGCTTGGATTTCATAAAATTGTTTCATGCTCACCATCTCCTTCTCGCCCTTTCCAATTTTATATACAGAACGACTGGTGCTGCGGCAGTTAACGCAGGACGATGCCGAGGACTTTTTTTACCTGCGGACGAGCCCTAAAATGCGCACTTACTCGCACCGGGCGCCGGATGCATCGGTGGAAGTAACAAAAGCGCTGATTGATAAGATCAACACCATCATTGACAACGGCGAGGGGATTAACTGGGCCATCAGCCTGAGAGAAGATACTAAGCTTATTGGTGTTATCAGCTTCTGGCGGATATTTAAAGAACAGCACCGGGCGGAGATGGGCTATACCCTGCACCACGATTACCAACGGCAGGGCATTATGAACGAGGCGGCTGTGGCTATACTGGAATACGGTTTTAAAACCCTACAACTGCACACCGTGGAAGCAAGGGTAAACCCTGAAAACCTGCCATCAATAAAAGTTTTGGAGCGGAACGGATTTGTAAAAGAAGGGCATTTTAAAGAGGATATCTATTACAACGGTGAGTATTACGACACGGCGGTGTACTCGCTGTTGAATACGTATCATAAATAAGGTTTGTACATTCATCCCTGTCATTCCCGGCTTGTTCGGGAATCCGTTGCCTTTAAAACACAACAGATTCCCGCCTGAAGCGGGAATGACAGGGCTACAGTTTGAGCTATTTGAAATTAATACCGGGCTTTCACCTTTTCCTGGCTGATAACTTCAACTATCTTACTGAAAAACAGGATGGTGATGAAAATAGAAGCGCCTATTAAATCTTTTTCAAGGAATTTATACAGCAATACTCCAAGCGCCATAACCGCGGCGTAATCAATTACTCTTCCGGTAACTTTCAGATAAAACTTAACTTTTTGAGACAGCCGTAAATAAATTTTTTGCCTCCACCGGGCAGTAAAGGTGCCTGCCAGGCTGGCAACGGCAAATAGTAAAAACCCACCAATCAATATTATCAGTAAATTGGTTAATTGATTTTGTTTGATAGCGGTAATTAAAAAAGTAACGCAAAAGTACACCACAGCAGCCAGGGCTACCGGTTTTATTACGTTCTGGAATGCCCTCTTTAAGAATGTTTTCCTATTCATACCAGGCGATAATGCAAGATACATAATATTCTTTTAATCTTGCACAAGTGAATTTCAACGGCAAAATAGTAATCATCACCGGGGCTTCATCAGGCATTGGCGAAGCGTGTGCGTATGAGTTCGACCGCCAGGGCGCCAGCGTTGTACTGGCTGCCCGCAATACGGATAAGCTAGCTGCTGTGGCTGCCCGGCTTACCAACCCATCGCTGGTAGTGAAGGCCGATGTGGCTGTTGAAGAAGACTGCAACCGCCTTGTTGGGGAGACTATTGCCCGTTTCGGTAAAATTAATGTACTGGTAAACAACGCGGGCATTACTATGCGCGCCCTGTTTAACGAGGCCAGCCTGGATGTTATCCGCCAGGTGATGGACATTAACTTTTGGGGAATGGTGTATTGCACTAAATATGCCCTCCCCTACCTGCTGCAAACCAAAGGCAGCGTGATAGGTATGTCTTCCATAGCGGGCTTTAAAGGGCTGCCAGGGCGCACGGCGTATTCCGCCTCTAAATTCGCTATGAACGGTTTTTTGGAATCCCTGCGGATTGAGAACTTTAAAACAGGTCTGCATGTGCTGATTGCCTGCCCCGGTTATACGGCCTCCAATATCCGAAATGTAGCGCTTGGTAAAGACGGAAGGCCTCAAGGTGATACTCCGCTGGACGAAAGCAAGCTGATGCAGCCCGATGAGGTAGCCCGATACATTGCCAACGCTACTGCTAAACGCAAGAAGTACCTCATTCTTACCCGGCAGGGCAAGCTTACCGTGTGGCTTAACCGGTTTTTCCCGTCGTTGCTGGACAAAGCGGTGTATAATACCGTCGCGAAAGAAGAGAATTCCCCTTTTTAAGTAGTCTTATTTTTAATTAGTTAGTCTTTCATTTTAAGTAATAAGCATTTTTACTCAAAATTTGGCCATTAACTGCTCAATAATAAAAACAAATTGTCCAAAAGTTAAAAAACGACTGTTTTTGTATACGGTGGTTTCCTTAATTGTATACACTCCTTCTTAAACTCCTGTGGTTGTTGTTAAGATGCTACCGCAGCAAACAGGTGAAAAACAAAAAGCCCTGAAACGTACGTTTCAGGGCTCAAATATCTTTTGTTTGTAAATCTTACTTAAACAGGCTAAGTGAAATATACTTAATGGTTACAGTGGCCAGGTTGGTAATATCCTGCACTGAAACTGTTGGAATTGACAATTTGATACCGGAGAGGAAACCACCATCTGTACCAGCTGTTGAAGCCGATGCAGTAACGGGAACAGCCGCAGTGGTTACAGGGGTTGAAACCGGAGCAGGAGCACTTGCCACAACTTCAGTCTTTTTCTCTTTTTTTGGTGTGGTAGTTTTAACTACAGCCGTTTTTTCTGAAGGTGCTGTAGCGTTTTTAGCCGCATCCTGTTTTTTCTGAACATCAGCCAGCATGGTAGCATCTGCGGTGCCTAATACTTCAATAGAAACCTGTGGGGTTATCTCGCCAAACAGGTCAATCATATCGGCGGCAGTTTTTGATATATCAATAACCCGTGAGTTACGGAAAGCGAAACGGTCATTCACCCTGACAGTAACTGTTTTTTTATTCCTGAGATTGGTAACTTTTACAAGGGTATTAAAAGGCAATGAGGCGTGGCAGGCGGTAAGCTCGGTAGAAATGTATATTTCACCGCTGGCTGTTTTGCTGCCTTCCAGGGCAAGGGGGTAGGTGCTTGCAAATCCCTTATTGCTTGCCTGCGAAAAGCCGGCAACAGCCAAAAACACAAATAATAGCAGCGCGGTAGCGCCTTGTATCGGTCTCCTCATATGTTAAATGAACTAAGTTAAAAAACTTGAGTAATGCGAATCTAACGATTCAAAAAAGTAATTACAAGGTCTGTACCAAAAATTAATATGGGTTGCAACTATTGATTATATAGTATGCACGCCCCTGCATTTTTCCTAACACTTTATTAACATCCTTTAAAGTTCATGTGGACATTATTGCACCGGGGATAGCTATCCGCACCATATTTTTGCCGAATGGAGTTTCACTGGCTTCAGCTAATACTTGTTGCTTTCGGGCTGTTTGCCCTGGTACAATTAACCTATATTCTCGGATACTTCAGCAGGCTGGCCTGGTATAAGCCACGGCAAACCGCCCATGCTGCTGTGCCGGTTTCTGTTATTATAGTTGCAAAGAACGAAAAGGTAAACCTTACGCATCACCTGCCGCTGTTTTTTAACCAGTCGCACCCCGAATTTGAGGTGGTGGTGGTAAACAATGCCTCCTGGGACGGCACTGCAGATTTACTGAAAGAACTGTTGCCCCTGTATCCTAACCTAAGGGTAGTAACCATTGAGGAACAGGAGCGTTACCCTAAAGGCAAAAAATTTGCCTTAACGCTGGGCATTAAAGCCGCCAAATATGAAACCCTGCTGTTTACCGATGCCGACTGTGTGCCCGCGAGCCCCGACTGGATAACCGGTATGCAACAGGCGTATACCTCTAAAACCGAAGTGGTGCTGGGATACGGTGCTTACCGTAAAAAAGGGGGATTACTGAACTATTTTATCCGGTTCGAGACCTTTTACACGGCCCTGCAATACCTGTCGTTTGCTTTGGCGGGCAAGCCGTATATGGGCGTGGGAAGGAATCTTTCCTATAAAAAGTCTACTTTTTTTGCGGTAAAAGGGTTTGCCAGCCACAACCATATTATTAGTGGTGATGACGACCTTTTTGTTAATGAAGTAGCTAAACCAGGCAATACCGAGATTTGCATCGAGCCTTCTGTTTTCACCATTTCGGAACCTAAAAACACCCTGGGCGAGTGGATCAAACAGAAACGCCGCCACCTGCATACCGGCAAGCGGTATAAAGGCAGTAATAAATTTATGCTGGCCAGCCTTAACCTGAGCCATATACTATTTTACGGTACGGGCATCACCCTGCTGGCTTTTTTTTACCTGCCCGCGGTAGTGGGTATCGTATTTGGTGTACGCTTACTGGCACAACACCTGGTATATTTCAACGCCATGAAAAAACTGAAAGAAAACAACCTTTTTTATGGCATCCTGTTGCTGGATATCCTGTACCCTTTATACTACCTTCTTATTGGTCTCAACACCTTGTTTACAAGGCAGAAAAAAGGGGTTTGGTAGTCTTCAAAGCTGTCAGCCTTCAGCTATCAGCTGTCAGTATACTGATGCGATATAGCATTTATTGGCCGTTGGTCCTTCGCTTTCAGCCAAAGGCTAAAGGCTAAAGGCCAACAGCTATCCAAAATCACTTCACGTAATCCTGCAAATAATGAAAACGTGGGGTCAAGTGGCCGTTTTCGGTTATGGTGGCCCGTTTGATAATACCGTCCTTATCATCCATTAAAAGAGGGGCCATTACATATTTCAGCAGCGACTGGCCAAACTCCTGCGAGGCATCCATAGGCAGCTCGCAGGGCAGGTTGCCCACCGCCATTATATCCACCGTGTTGGGCAGGTAAGGTTCGGTCTCTTTTTCGTAGTAGCTGTGCCAGCCATACACAGGGTCTTCAATAGTGGTAGCCCGCACCGTGCAGGGTACGCTGCCGTCAATATCGCAGGTAATATCGGCAATCACCTTAATCCTGAAATCCGAAGACTTCATGTTCTCTTTGGTAAAATACCGCGGTATACGCTCGTTCCAGTAAATAGCATTTATCATCAAATCCGTCACCTCTGCGTATTTCATAAAGATGCTTTCGTATTCCTCCGGGTGCACATAAAAGTCTGACTTGTCCCATACATCACCATCTTTCCGCGCGTAAAAATCTTCCGGGCGTAAATGGGCAAACACCGGCACATTGAACGATTCTTCCAGCAGCTCTTCCCGGGTTACTTCCCTAAAACCTGCATGGCGTAACAGCTCCAGGCTACCGTGTGCCACGCGTCCATCACCGCATAGCGCTACTTTTATCGGCGGAAAAGTCACCCGTTTCACCTGGCTTTTCAGCGCATCGTATGAGCGCAATTTGTAGGCAGACTCCAATTCGTAAAGCGTAAATTTTTGCCCCCATGTAAGCAGTCCGTTATAAGTGCCCACAATACCGGCAAACCGGCCAAACCCTAATATACGGCTACCGTTTTCCCATACCAGGGTTTCATAATCCACCAGTTTAATTTTTTGTTTCAATACTTCGCGCAGCAGGTTGCGGTTATGGGGTTGCTTTTTTATGGTGTGCGAAAAAAACAAGTAGGTTTTGTTGGGAATAAGGTATTCGACCGGAATTTCCTTAATGCCCATCAGTATGTCCGCATCGCTGATGTCCTTTACCACCGGTATCCCCACCGCCTCGTACTCCTCATCGGTAAAACAACGGTAAGGGCTCGATTCCACCACTATTTCAGTTCCCGGAAATACTTTCATCAACTCAGCAGCCTGTGTAGGCGTAAAGGCTACCCGCTCATCGGGTGGTTGCTTTCGTTCGGCTATGAGGGCGATTTTCATGTGGGGCAAAGGTACATCGTATCAGCAAAAGTTACTTGTAATTCAATAAATTGCATCAATGGCAAAAAATAAATTTCCGTGGCCCGTAAGAATTTCGATACTGTTGGTGGTATTAACTTTCTTTTATATTCTTTTTGATATACAAAAAACCGATGCGCCATTTAAAATAAAGTATTCCTCCAAATGGAAATTAACCCTACTTAATTACAGGGAAACTGTATTGCCCTTTATGCTGGAAAGTGATGGGCAAACCAGCTGGTCTAAGGCCTATGGCGATACCATCGTTAGCTTTATTCCTAATAAAAATGGCGACCATAAAAAATTTATTTCCATAATGGCAGGAAAGTCGCAAAATGAAATATTAACGGCAGTTATTAATTCACACGGTTTTATTCAGGATAAGAATAAACAAACAATAATGCAACTTTCTGAAGGCGATACTATGGTTTACAGCTATTATTTTCTGGAAGGTTTTATTGTACTTCACAATTGATTTATTTCACCTCCACCTTCTCCCACACCAGCTCATTTCCGGCCTTTACAAGCAGCATATAAAAGCCTGCATTGAGGGATGAAGTTGTAATTTCAGTTGATGTTTGAGAAGATGTATAATTCACTGTTATTTCTTTCCCCTGCATATCAAACAGTTTCACCGCATCTGGGTTGCCCAGGTTAAGGGTTATTTTTTCAGTAGCCGGGTTGGGATAAATAATTACCTCAAAGGTTTCTTTTTCCTGTACCGACATACCGGGACCGGGGGGATTATTAGCTGCCTTGGAGCGGTACTGGATGGTGGCAGGTGTGAAACTGCCCATTATCTCTGTGCCGGTAACCTGCAATACGGATACTTTATCATTGTTGGTGAGCCACTTGTATTCCACCCGGGTAGAAGGAAAGCCTAGCTCCGTAGGTGCAGGTACGGTTATAGAAACAGAATCTATCTCGTAAATGGTGGATTTTACGCGCAGGCACTGATGGGTTGTTCCGTCGGGCAGGGTAATGGTTCCCCAGCCGTCTACCTCGTTTACACGACTGCCCATTTGTTTAAAGGTTCCAATGAGCGGCAACTGGAAGGCTACCTTAAAGGTAGTACTGTCGCGGTTGCCGTATTTCAGGGGAAACTTATAAATTTCGTCTTCGTCGCTATGGTTGGCTGCTAACGGAAAGTTATTAAATTTTATTCCCATTCCTTCCCCGGTAAAACTTGTATTTGGTGTTTTTGTAAAACGTATAAACATCACTGAATGAAAACTGCCCGAACCCCATGTTACCGGCTATTTTTACCCCCATGGTGTTCAGAAAGAAAAAAGCATAAGGTGTTTGCCCGGAAGGTTCATATTTCAGGGTGGTACTGTCGTTTTTAGTCAGCGAACCAAAATTCCAGGTATAGTTGGGACCCGTTTGGCTGACATTGATACCGGAGCCCACTGCAGGAATGGTGTAGTAAGTATAGCTGCTACCGGCAGCCGGCATATCATTGCGGGTAATGGTTATTTGCCCGTTAGCGGCAGATGCAGCAATAATAAGGGTAAACAAAACACATAGTTTGTTCATACAGAAAGGGATTTAAACAAAGTTAGGGCTTTATGTAATAATAAGACGTTAAGAGGTGTATTTGATTCCGGTATTTTGCTAAACGTTAGTCCGTCGAAGCGTCTTAGCTTCGACGGTTCGCTTTGGTAGCCTCCAGGCTAACTGTATGGCGACATGCTAAAACAATGTTTACTAAAAAAAGAAGACGGCCCCTCATTCACTAACCGCACGGCTTAGCCAGCGGGTACAAGCTTTAAAGTA
>DASPJH010000127.1:0-5251 GCA_035628715.1 Bacteroidia bacterium | reverse complement strand
TACGGCACCTGTTTAAGAACGGGCTATTCGCAGGAATTAGTTAATTTGCGCCCTTAACCGTTAAATCAAGTGTTCATAGCCGATTTAGGTTTCTATAAAAAATTATCGTTCAATCGGTCTAAACGCCTGGCTGAAAGGCTGGCCCCGCTGATTGTTCCTGCAAATGCCCATATACTGGATTTTGGGGCGGGCAATATGTACCTGGCCAAGGTGCTGCTGGAATTACTGCCGCAGGTAAGCATTACAGCTATTGACGTTATTGAAGACCAAAACCTGGATAAAGAGCTGCTGAAAAATCCGCGGGTAAAATTCCAGGTATGTGAGCCCGGTGCGTTGCCGTTTGCTGAAGGCAGCTTTGATATTGTGATTGCTTCGGCGGTAATGCACCATACTCCCGACCCTGATTTTTATTTGCAAGAATTAAAACGGGTGCTGAAGCCCGGTGGTTCTATATTGCTGGTGGAAGAAATGTACCATAACCTGCCTGATAAATTATATATAATGGCCGAGGACTGGACGCTGAACAAGCTGAAAAAAGGCGTTCCTGTACCCTTGAATTTTTATTCGTATAAACGATATAACCAATTGTTTAAAAAACTTAATCTTAAAATAGATTACGAAGGGTTTATCCGTCCCGGTTTTCCGTGGAAACACCATTATGTTTTTAGACTGACCAAAGTATAAGTGTGGAAGAACGGAGTAAACAGTTGCTTCGTGGGAGGCTTTCAACCCGTTAGCATAAAAAACCTTATACTTGCCATGTGAACCTTGAAAACATTGATTTGCTTATTGGCGGCGCCGGCACCGTGGGATGTGTGGCTGCTGAAAGGGCCGCAACGCAGTTAGGGTGGAGGTGCCTGGTAGTTGAACGCCGGGGTAACATTGGGGGCAACTGCTACGATTACCTGGATGAGAATGGCCTGCTGGTGCACAAATACGGGCCGCATTACTTTCAAACCAACGACCTGGAAGTGGTGAAATACCTTTCAAAATTCACGGCGTGGATACCAGCTGAATATTCCCGCGCAATTTCTTATAATAACCGGTTATATTCTTTTCCATTAAACCTGCAAACATTGCGGGAATTTTACCATCAGCCAACTCTTTCGGTCGATGATGCAAGGTTGCTGCTGGATAGTGTAAAAGAACACTATCCTGAGCCTAAAAACTTCGAGGAGTACGCACTTTCAGTAGTAGGGCGGGAATTATACGAAGCTTTTTTCTTTGGAATAACGCTGAAACAATGGGGCGATCACCCTCTTGAATTACCACCGGATATATGGGGAGATTTAGAGACTGGTATTTTTGAAAAGCTGCAGGGTGCAAAATTTTCATTAATGCCGGCTGACGGATATTCAAAAATGTTTGAAAAAATGCTGGATAATCCGTTAATTTCAGTTGAATTAAATACCGATTTCAGGGAAATTAAAAGCATGGTTAATCCTTCAAAAGCTACCTTATACACAGGTCCCATTGATGAATATTTTAATAATATGCACGGTAAGCTGGCCTGGCGCTCGCTTGAATTTAAAAGCGATATTTTTGACACTGAGTTTAAACAGCCCTGCACAGAAATAATTTATCCTGAGCAGGAGGAATATATACGCTCGGTTGAATCGAAGCATGTTACCCGGCAAAAGCACCCAAAAACAGCCGTAATTTATGAGTACCCAAAAAGTTACGGTGAACCGTTTTATCCTGTCCGCACTGCTGAAAGTATTGCTTTATATGAACAATACAGGGTATTGGCAAAACACGAAACATTTATAAATAATGTGTATTTTGCCGGGAGACAAGCGGAATATTCATCAATTTCCACTGACAATTCATTAACCAGGGGACTTGAAATTTTTGAAGAAATGCGGAATAATTTAAAGTAATTATTTTTCTTATTAATAATTTGGTTTCGATGGCATAAGGTTTGCTCATAAAAAATACAAATTTCAGCTATGACTAAAAAGATATGTGTGTCTTTTTTTGCCGCAGTATTGCTGGCAACCCCAGTGTTTGCACAGGAAAGAGAAAAAGAAGTTACCACTTCTATCAGCGAGGTGACATTATACCTTACAGGTGCAACCATCACCCGTACCGCTCAGGTAGATATTGATGCCGGTTTTACTACCCTTGTTATTTCAGGCCTGAGTTCCCAGCTTGACAGCCGCAGTATACAAGTGGGACTGGGAACTGATGTGAGCATTCTTTCGGTTACGGATAAATCCCTTACCACCATTGATGAAAAAAAGCTGCCTATCCTAAGGTTTCTTACTGATTCTATAGAAATGGTGAAGTATGAAATGGAACTGGAGCGCAATACGTATTTCGCCCTGGACCAGGAACTGAGCCTTATTTTAGCCAATAAATCCATTGGTGGAGCCAACAGTGGAGTGGAAGTGCCCGAGCTGGAAGAAGCCCTGATACTATACCGCAAGGAACTTCCCGAAATTAAAAAGAAATTGCTGTTGTCTACCATGCGGTTAAAAAAGCTGCAAACCAACCTGGACACGCTGAATAACCGGTATTATGAGTTTAAACGGAACAACGAGCGATATGTACAGCAGGTATCGCTTACGGTAAGCTCTGATAACCGTGTAACGGCACCGCTAACCATAAGCTATTATGTAGGCAATGCCGGCTGGACACCCAAATACGATATCCGCGCCCTGAAAGTGGATGAACCGGTAACACTGGCCTACAAAGCTGAAATGCGCCAGAATACGGGCGAAAACTGGGACGGGGTAAGGGTTATCCTTTCTACTAATAACCCTATGTATACTCCTGCATTACCGTCTCTGTATACCAATTTTATTGAGTTGAATGAATATTACAATAATTCAAGAGCGGAAAATACCTACAGGCTGCAGGACCAGATGAAAAAGGAAAAAAACCAGTTTGAACCGGCATTTGCTGATGATGCCTACAAAAACAACCTCATCAACAGCGATATTAATATTGAGATACCGTTTAAGGTACGCCTGAAAAGCGATAACCAGCCTATGGTAACCGAGGTGAACAAACACCAGTTGCCGGTAGTGTATAAGTTCTTCACTGTTCCCAAGGCCGAACTGGCAACCTTTATGAAAGCCAATATTACCGGCTGGGAAGAGGTAAACCTGATTTACGGCGAAGCCAACCTGTACCTGGAAGGAACCTATTTGGGCAAAACCAACATTAACCCGGAAACCATCGAAGATACACTGAGCGTATACATGGGCAAAGACCGCCGTATTGTAGTGAAGCGTAACAAAGTGAAGGAAAAGAGCGGTAAGAACTTTTTTGGAAATAAAATAACGCAAACGGTAGAGTGGGAAATAGAAGTGCGCAATACCAAAAAAGAGGCTGTAACCGTTGAAATACAAGACCAAATACCGGTATCAAAAGACGAATCGCTGGCGGTTGAAAAAGATAACCTGGGCGGCGCTGAGCTGAACGAGGAAACCGGCCTGCTTACGTGGTACCGTACCCTGCAGCCTGGCGAAACCATTAAGCTGCGCTTTGGCTTTACACTAAAATATCCCAAGGGCAGCAGCTACTCGCAGGAACGCTTACGCCAACTGCGCAAGGATAATTATATGTAGTCATACTAAAGAGACAATAAAAAAAGCCGGGTAAGTAACCCGGCTTTTTTATTTTAATTCAGGTAAATTAAAGTTATTTTCTATAAGACCGGTTATTTACCGCAATTATTGTCACCAAAATCAATTATAACCTGTATTATCTTCTTCCACTTTTCGGGCACAAACGCCAATGCAATTACAAGCCCGGCCCGTACTATCTTCCAGTTCTCACATACCCAGCCCGGCAGTTTGATTATTTCGGTATTGTTGTTTGCATCGGTTGTTTTTTCGGTTTCATTCCAAATGGTTGATACTGCCTGTTCAGCATTTGCAGCATTTATGTTTTTAAACGTTTCTACTTTTTGTGCGCTCATAATTTTAATTAATTTAATAAACAAATGTAACCGGGCGTTTTGTAAAATAGTATCCGTATAAATACCTGTTTTTATAAAAGTCTTCTACTGATTAATTGTTGTCGTAGACAATTGGTGTGTTTTACTTTGTTTCCAATCAAAAAGCCGGGCTATTAACCCGGCTTTTTGATAATATAAATTTATTTACCTTCTTACTGGTTCTCAGGCAGCAGGATAAACTGCGCAAAGTTTTCCATGGTAAGATACTTGTTTGCCAATGCTTTAATAGTTTTAGCATCCAGCTTATCCACCAGGTTTATATATTCATTTCCGCCTAATTCAGATAATTTATCCTCGTTTTGCATGTACTGACTGATAGCGCTCAGCCAAAAACGGTTTTCCTTCAGGCTGGTTTCACGCTCGCGCTTCATTGTTTCTTTTACCTTAACCAGGTCTTTTTCCTCCGGCCCGTTTTTCTTCAGTTTTTCAATTTCCATCAACACGTTGCTCAGTAACGAGTCAACATTTTCAGGAGCACAGCCAAATCCAACGGTAACAGTATAAGTAGGCTCCGGAATACGGGTTATGCCGTTGTATACCTGCACACCGTAAACACCTCCCTTATCCTCACGCAGGTTTTCGCGCAGCTTAATCCGTAAAATGTTTATCAGCGCATTAAACTCCATGCGGTTTTTCATGCTCCAGTCAAACTTACCGTTCATTTTCAGTTCCACGGAAGCCTTTGGCTCTATGCCCTTTTTAACCGTCTTGTTTATTTTACCTTTCGGCGCTTTAATTCCTAGGTCTTTCCATTTTTTAGGTTTTTCCTTACCGGGCAATGAGCCAAGGTAGGTTTCAGCATATTTAATAAACGTGGCTGAATCGATATTCCCCACAAAAATGAAAGTATGACCGTTAAAAGTATTAAACGTTTGCTTATAAATATCGTAGCTGCGGTCAAGCTTCACTTTGGCCAGTTCTTCCAGCGTGGCAGGTTTAATACGGGGATGATAATTGGCCATAGTTACCATAACTGTATCGTTAAACACTTCGGCAGGATCGGTAGTACGGTTGGCGATAAACCCTTTCTGCTGCTCAATAATAGCTGCAAAAGCCTCTTCATCCTTGCGTGGCTGGGTGGCATACATGTGAATAAGCTGCATGGCCGTTTCCATATCAGCCGGTGAAAAACTGCCTGAAAAACCCTGGGAGTAATTGCCAATTGCCGGGTATACGCTGGCAATTTTGCCTTTCATCATTTTTTGCAGCTGTATGTTGTTGATTTCGCCCACTCCTGACTGGCCTACAATGTAACTGGCATAATCAGCCGATTGGTTGTCTTCT
>DASPJH010000126.1:0-4904 GCA_035628715.1 Bacteroidia bacterium | reverse complement strand
GGCCCCGTTTTGGCCCCGGTTTTTCTGTTTCATCATCAGCAGCGACAGCTTTTCCAGTCCGTATGCTGCAGATCCGTATTTATCGCGGTAATAGTCAAGAGGTTTCAGCAGCCTGATGAAGGCTACCCCACACTCATGTTTTATATCATCTGTCATTGGTTATAAGGAAGCGGCAAAGATACTTGTTTGAACTCAGAGTTGAGAGTTTAGGCCCAAAGTTATACGGCTTTTTGGCCGTGTGCCTTATTTTGCTAAACCCTGTTTGGATGCACCCCATAACAGCACCTTTTGTGCCAAAGTGTGTTGGAACACTAATCCCGAAACTGATAACAACCCCTATCTTTGCTGTATGGAAAAACCTGTAATTGCAGTAATCAACGGGCCGAACCTGAACCTTTTGGGCAAGCGCGAGCCCGAAGTGTACGGCTGGCAAAGCTTTGAAGAGTTTTTTGCATTGCTGGAGATGGAACATCCCGAAGCACACTTGCATCATTTCCAAAGCAATATTGAGGGCGAGCTGATAGACGAGCTGCATAAATACAGCGAAAACTGCCACGGCATTATCTTTAACCCTGGTGGTTACTCGCATACTTCGGTAGCCCTGGCCGATGCAATTGCAGCTATCAAACCTCCGGTGGTTGAGGTACATATCAGTAATGTTCACGCCCGCGAAGATTACCGCCAAACCCTTATCACTGCCTCTAAATGCGCCGGCGTTATTACCGGCCTGGGCCTTAATGGTTACCGGCTGGCCCTGCAATACCTGCTGGAGTATAAAAAGTAGCTTTTGGCCATTGGCTTTTGGCGATTCGCCTTTAGCTAACAGCGAAAAACTAAGAGCGAACAGCCCTTTCAAACAGCTTGTTACTACAGCATCAACGGTTTGCTGGGGTTTTACCGGCTTCGTCCAGAACACCCCCACCCTGTGATCCTGTAAGACCATCGTTCAAGCTGGATAGATTTCAAAAATACGTGTTACGGTGTTACGACCTCCCCAAACCCAACAACCGCATGCCTTCCAGCCGTAACACTCTTGGTTTAAACCCCTAAAGGGGCTGTCTCAAAAGGCAGTTCCTTTTATTTTTTTGTTGGCGTTTTAAAATTGGATTTCAAATTGGAAAAACTGGTAATAGGATTTGTGGAAGGATGATAGTGGGTATTTTTATTAAAAAAGCGTGTTTAAAGCACTAAACAGCCCATTTCTTCAGATTATGGGCAATAGCGAGCAGTCCGGTTTCAATTTCGACCTTTTCTTTTCCCCTGAGGTTAAATCGTTTGAAGCCTTTATTGTGTTTTATTTGTGCGAAGACCGTTTCTGTATCATGACATCGCCTTTTTCGCAGCTGAACTCCCCGCTCACTGGTTAACAGCGTATGAGCCTGGGTTCGTAAAGCGGCTAATTGCGGATTGGAAGCGGATGTGGTAACAGGGTTTAGTTTGTTTTTACCTTTACGGTCTTTATCAAAGTAATTGTATTTTACATAAGGGGTAATATTCTCTTTTTCCAGCATTAAATAATTGTGTTCCGAACCATACCCTGCATCAGCTACTAGTTCCTGCGGCACCTTGCCATACAGTTGCTTAAAGCTTTGGATATGCGGTTCAAGGGTTTTGGTATCGGTGGGGTTGTAATGGAGGGTATAGTGGATGATAAACTGGTTGTGAGTGCTGATCTGAAGGTTATAGGCGGGTTTTAGCTGCCCGTTTTTCATGTGGTCTTCCTTCATTCGCATAAAGGTAGCATCAGGGTCGGTTTTGGAAAAGCTGTTGCGGCCTGCCAGTATTTGTTCCTGTTCCGCATACTTCTGTAATTTATCCGGCCAGTTTCTTTTTGCATAGCTGATCTTCTGGCGGATTTTTGAAGGGATTTCTTTGTTTTCAATCGCTTGGCCTATGCTCTCCAGAACCGTGGTTACTTTTTTTTTATTTAATGCATCAAAGTCAACCGGCTCTGTATCCTTTAACTCCTCGGCCGCCACCTGTTGTGCATAGTTCCACAACTCCTCCAGTTGCTGCTCAATCCGCTCTTTATTTTTCTTTATCGCCTTGCCCCATACAAAAGTGTAGCGATTGGCGCTGGCTTCCATCTTAGTGCCATCAACAAAGGCTGTCTGAAGGCTCACGTGGCCGGCGTCTTCCAGCAACAAAACTATCTGGGTAAAGATGATTTTTAACTCCTCTTTTAAACGGTAACAGCGAAAGCGGTTGATGGTATTATGGTCGGGCCTGCTCATACCCGTAAGCCACATAAAATGTATATTCTCTTTGATGGCGGCTTCCAGTTTACGGCTCGAAAAAATATTGCATAAATATCCGTATACCAGCACTTTTAACAGCATCCGGGGATGGTAAGCCGAAGTGCCACCGCCTTTATAGTTCTTTACTAATCCTTCCAGGTTTATCCGGTCAATAATCTCAGACACGGTCTTTACAGGATGGTTTTCCTGGATTAATTCCTCAAGGTTGGGCGGAAGCAAAAGCGATTGCTGGGGGCTATATTCCTTGAAAACAACTGTTTGCTTATCTGACATACTGCAAGTTAACACTCGCAAAGCATCTGCAACACACACAACCTTAGGTTTTTATCACCAAAATAATCAACAAAAAAAGGGACTGTCTATACTTTTGAGACAGCCCCTTTTATTTTATGAACCAGGTTCAGTATCCTGAACCCCTACGGGCCCCAAAAATCAATATGGCGGATAAACCCAGTCATGTAGGGACTCAGGATACTGAGCCTCCCTCACAGATAATAAAATACCTGTAAAATAATTACATGTTGTAAATTTATTGACCCTTCCCCATCATCGCCTTCAAATTTTCCAGCATGTCTTTCGTCATAGCATCCAAATCGTAAGCGGGTTTCCAGCCCCAGTCGGCGCGGGCCACGCTGTCATCAATACTGTCGGGCCACGAGGCGGCAATAGCCTTGCGCACGGGGTCTACATCGTACGATATAGTAAAGCCGGGTATTACCTTAGCAATGCTTTCAGCAATTTGTTTGGGGTTAAAGCTCATACCGGCCACGTTGTAGCTGCTGCGAATGGTAAGCTTATCAGCGGGGGCTTCCATCAGGCTGATGGTGGCCTTCAAAGCATCGGGCATATACAGCATGGGAAGGGTAGAATCTTCTGGTAGGAAACAGCTGAAACTATTATGCTTCAGCGCCTCGTGGTAAATATCAACTGCATAATCAGTGGTGCCACCGCCAGGAGCCGATTTATAACCAATCAGCCCGGGATAGCGGATGCTGCGTACGTCCACGCCATGTTTGTTAAAGTAGTACTCGCAATAGCGCTCACCGGCCTGCTTGCTGATACCATAAATGGTGTTAGGGTCCATTACACAGTGCTGGGGAGTCATCACGGGCGGTGTATGCGGCCCAAACACAGCAATACTGCTGGGCCAGTAAATTTTACCGGTTTTGTATTCAATGGCTGCATCCAATACGTTAAACAGACCGTCCATATTCAGTTCCCAGGCAAACTTGGGGTGCTTTTCAGCTGTTGCTGAAAGCAAAGCCGCCAAATGGTATACCTGTTTGGGTTTATACTTAGTAAACAGCTCAGCCAGGCGGGGTTTGTCCAGCACATCCAGCACCTCATAGGGACCGGTTCCGGTAAGCACCGGGTTTACGTCCTCGCTTTTCTTTACATCGCTGGCTATTACATTATTACCGCCGTGTATATTGCGCAGTTCTTCCACCAGTTCGGTTCCCAACTGCCCCGCAGAGCCTATTACCAGTATCGTATCGTTCATTAATTTCAGATTAGCGGTGCGAAAATAGTGGTTTTGCGGAATTGTCAGAACTAAGATTTAAGGTTTGAAGATTATTGGTCAATCTATTTTAAGTTTCCAACGGCATCGCAGACATTCTATCTGAATATTTAAAATCGCTTTATAAGCAGGAGTTTTAAACACAAATTTTAAATTTGGCTATGAAAAAATTGATATACCTGCTTATTCCAACTCTTTTGTTATCTGCCTGCAAAAACGACAGGCTGCTAAAACGTTTTAACGAATTGGAAAAACAGTTTCAGCAAACTGGAAACAACATTGATAATAAAAACAAGGACATTCTGGAAGCTTTCGCAAGCGACAACTTTAAACGCCCTAAAAAAGTTGGGCCACTATATGAAAAAGCACAACAGGCAGATAGCATTACAAAAGAGTTTTTAAGTTATGTAGATGACTTAATGAAAATAATTGAACAGGGAGCAGGCGGAAGAGCAAAAAACGGTGAGGGATTAAAAAATAACGATGATATAAAAGCTCATAAAAAATTGCTAATTGAGCAAGGAAAAGGAGCAATGCTTAAACAAAAAATAAATAATACGCGCATAAAATTATTATCACTGCTGGATGAGGAAGACAAGAAAAAGGTAAAGACCGATTTAATAGCAACAGATAACTCTGAAAAAAATATTTCGTGGGAGACAGAACTGTTTGAAAACTCACCCTCAGCTGCGGTGCTCGTACTCCTACAAAAGGTAAAAAATGATGCAAAAAATACAGAGGCACAGGTACTTGAATTGTTAGCCAAGTCAATAGATAAAAACAGCCAAACATTTAACAAAGTAGAGGTGAGGGTAATTCCCAAAGCGGGTTGTGTTACTAAAGGCGTAGAGTTTGAAGCAGAAATAATGCTGGTGGCCTATAGTACCAACCAGGAATATGAAGTGGTTGTGGATGGGCAGCGTTTTAAAAGCGTTAATGGCATTGTAGATTATAAAAAAATTGCTGACGCTACCGGTAACCAAATTTTAAAAGGATATATGGAAGTTAGCAATAACGGAGAAATTATGAGATTACCTTTTGAAAATCAATATGTTGTTAATAACAACTAAAATTAATTCCCATTTCCATACCTTCGTTTCAATTAACTGTCAACAACATGGAAAACC
>DASPJH010000125.1:0-2457 GCA_035628715.1 Bacteroidia bacterium | reverse complement strand
TGTTTTTCATACCGGCAGATGATTCATCCGCAAGCAGCTCCATCCCTCCCCCACTTTTGCTACCATCAGAAAGATGAAAAGAAGTATCCCGCAGCAGATTTTTCATCCGTGCCATTTCTTCTTTATCCACCTCGCCGCTGTGGCAGGCGTCAATCAGCAGCAGTTTGTGGCGGGGCTTAATACTATCCAGCAGGTACTCGAGGCCTGAATAGGCAAGCCCTGCTTTTTCAGGGGATTTAAAATTAACAGCATAGGTAGATAAATAATAATCATATTCTTTATTTAATAACCCGTGTCCTGAGTAGGATATGATCACCTTATCATTAACGCCTGCCTGGTATAATTTTTCTTTTAATTTCAGAATTTTTTCGCGAGTCACATTTTCATTAAACAGCGTATCTACCACCACCAGGCTACTGCCCATCGTTGCTTTCAGGGCGCCGGTTAAATCCCGTATATCTTTAACCGAATAACTTAAATTATGGGTGCTGTCGACAAATTTATCAATTCCAATTCCGATAAAATAGGTTTTAGGCTGTTCTGTTTCAAAGTCGCCGGTAATACTGATGGTTTCAGTTGGCGAAATAGCGCCGTTAATGCCGTTAGCATATACCTGTATAATATTAATCCCGTTTTGCAGCGGTATTTGAATATCAAGGTGCGAGGCGTCCTCCAGTACATATATATTGCGGCCATTTTGGCCGTACAGGGGTACTCCATTTACAACAACATGCAGCTTGTTGGCTTTGCGGGTATACACTTTAAGACTAAATATTTTGGCAGCAACCACATCCGGCAAATCCATTTTTTTAGTAATACTGCAAACCGGCGGATTGTCAAGCAAATCAGTAAGACTTTCCACGTCATTGCGGCGTTTGCGTTTCGCAACAGCTTCCGCCAGCAGGTTATTAAATTCTGTATTGGTGGAGCCTGAAATACCTATAACCGTATCGGGGCGGTTAAAATAAATATCGTAATCGGCAGGCAAATACCCTTTTCGCTGGTACACAAATGCCAGGTTGCTGATGATGGATTTATCACCGCGATACAGGTACCCGTTGGCTATTTCCACCGGTTTATTACCGGGAAAAGACGTGAAATAAATATAATCCATAGCTGGGGTGAGGGCATGAAATTCTTCTTCGGATGAAAAAGCAAACCCCGACGGCTGGTGGGAAACAGTAATGTGCGGGTGCCGTGGAATATTCCTCCAGCAGATTTTTCGCGTTGATAATTCTGCTATTTTAATCTCGTCATACGACTGAGAAGCAATGGTATTATTGGCCATGTCTACCTCAAAAGAAAAATAAGAGTCGTCCGCAAATTCAAATTTTTCTTTTGCGTTAGAATTTTGCAAATCAATGCTAAAAATATTCTCGTTGTAAATACCTTCTTTTATGGTGCTTTCAGCAAACCATATTACATCCCGCGTTTTATCAAAAGTATAGTGCTGTATTTCCCAGCCTTTTGGTAGCTTTTTTGAAAATGCCTTTTTATTGTTCCGCCAGTCCCAAACGGTTAATTCATTGCTGCGGTTGTTTTCTTCAACAACAGCCAGGAATTTTCTCGACGGCGACAACATGCAAAGCTCTGATTCCAGTGTTTTTTCACCGGTTTCTTTTTTAAAAAGCACCGTGCCCGAAGCGTCGGCGATTAAAATTAATTTCTCACCGGTAATAAGAAATTCTGTTGCTGATATTTTTTTAACGCTGCGAATGGGGTACGGCAACACGTCCTGCTTCATAGGCGCGGTGCTGAATAACGACCTGAAAACATCTGCATCCTGGTTTTTATACGAAAAGGTGTACAATTGCCGGCGCAGCTTTTTGTATTCCAGGGTCCCCAGCACCGCCCGGTTGCGGCTGATAATAGCCAGGTTGTTCCCGTCAATTCCAAAACTGCACCCATCGCAGGCTACCTGTATGGGTTCTGTGTTATTGCTGGAAAAGACAACCAGTGTATCGTTGCTGTAATCGGATTTATAACCAATAATATGATAATTGCCCTGGGCATCAAATACTTTATGAAGACTGGCAAACTTTTGCTGGCTGGCATACTGCCTGAACGCAGGCTGGAATTTTTTCCGTTCGGGGTCAAATAATTCCTGGTTATTAGCCGTGGAAAAAACATTCACCGTTTCAGCGGTACCTGCCAGTAACTTTTTAGCATCGTTTGTTAAACAGTAAAATTTAGCTAATACACGGGGAACAGTATAAGAAGACGTATCCAGGTTTGAATGGATTGTTAATAACCCGTTTGTTCCATAGTTAACATATACAACATCGTACGATTGCAACATCCGAAATATAGTGGCACCAAGGTTTACATGAAAATCACTAAATCCCTCAGAGGGAATTTTACCATCCGAAGGAGCAGTTAATTTAAATTGTTTTTTAATCGCCCCGGTTTCCTCAAAAACATATACACTTTCCCCACCGTATGTACCTATATACAAGG